>NZ_JANSIL010000049.1:0-25458 GCF_047462015.1 Synechococcus sp. R5-13
AATCCGTACTGAACATATTATACATTATTTTCAGTATAGTTGAGCTTATTATTGACTAGAGTCATGCTCCTCCGCTGGGCGACCCCTGGTGGCGGTGGGGGTATCCTGAGAGCAGTGGAACTTAGCCCCCTCTTGCCAGCTCTTCCCCTTCGCGACAGCGGTGCGGAGCACTTTGTCTGGGATCCCTGCTGCCCCTTCTCTGGAGAGGTTGAGTCTTGAGCAGGTCAACCTCTCCGCCTCTTCGCTGGCCTTGCTGGACCATTGCCCCCGCCTGTTTCGCTATGTGTACCTGGAGCGGTTGATCTGGCCCGCTGCCAGTGTTTTTGAGCACGAGCTGGAGCAGAGGCGCGGACGGCAGTTTCACCGTTTGGTGGAGTGGCACAGCCGCGGGCGGCAGGTGGAGCCGCGTTTGTCTGCCCTGGATGAAGTGGTGCAGCAGTGGTGGCAGGTGTTCTTGGCCAGCTCCCATGCCCATCCCCAGGGACGGGTGTTGGCGGAGTTGCCCCTGTGGCAACGGATTGAGGGCTTTAAGTTGATAGCCCGTTTGGATCGGCTGGTGATTATCCCTGGATCCCTGCACATCCTGGACTGGAAAACTGAGCGTCAACGTCCTCGCGATGAACAGTTGGCCCAAGACTGGCAGGTGCGCCTTTACCCTCTGCTGCTCTGCGAGGCGGCCCAGCAGCTGCCCCTGGAAGGCCCTTTTGAGCCGGAGCAGGTGCAACTGACCTTTTGGTATGTGCAACATCCGCAGCAGCCCTTCCACCGGTATTACAGCGCCGCCGCCTATGAGCAAGACCTGGCCCACCTAAGAGCCACTCTGAACCACCTGCGGCAACTGGAGGCGCAAGACTTTCCCATGACCCCCCACACTGAGCGCTGCAACAGTTGTCTGTTTCGCTCCCGCTGCCATGGGCTGCTACCGGAAGGGATCCCCTCTCAAGACCTCACGGATTGGGTCTGGCCAATGCAGGAGCCCGCGACACCTGCGGATCCCATCGCCGATACTTATTGGGAGCAGTAATGGGAGCAGTAAGGACTCCGCCCCGCTGACGCGATTAGATCCGATTAGATCAGGGTAGGGCGGGGCAGGATCTGTTTTGGCAGCAACCCATGCACACCTTTCATGGGGCTGTTCACCACCTGCGTGATGTGGAAGTGGACAGCAATGCTGCAAAGCACATAGGCTTCCTCTCGCCCAATGCCGACAAACCGATGCAGAAAATCGATCATCCGCCTTAGGGCAATCTCAAAGGCCGCATCCAGATCCTCGGCAAAGCCCATGGTAATGAAATCGGTCGGGGTTTCCGCCAGCGGTGCCTCGAGCGGCAGATCTTTGCGCAGGATCAACTGCAAAGTGCCATTCATGGAAGTTTCAATGGCCGTTACATCAACTTCTCCGTCCCCTTGAGCGGAGTGGCCATCCCCCACCGAAAAAAGGGCACCGGGCACAAAGACCGGCAAAAAAACTCGGGATCCCGCCTGCAATTGGCGGTTGTCGATGTTGCCACCATAGTTGCCGGGGGGGATAGAGCTGCGGCTGGTTTCCTCGGTCGCCACCCCCAAGATGCCAAAGAAGGGGTGAATGGGGATGCGGATGCCGCTGCCGGGAGGAAATTCCGCTACCCCCTGGTCTATATCTAGGTCGATGAGGCGCAGTCGCGGCTGATCAAATTCTCCGGGCAAAGCTCCCCATCCGGGACGGATGGCATTGAAACCGATGGGCAAGCGGGGGGTGATCGCTTGCAAGCGCACTTCCAGCACATCTCCAGGTTCAGCTCCCTCAACGTAGATCGGCCCGGTCAACAGATGGGGGCCCGGCCCCACTCGGCGCTCGGCAGGCAAGGTTTGGCAAATTTCGAGGAATTCGGGCGTGAAGAAACGGTCCGGCGCTTTGCCGTAGTGGGCGAACCCCGAGTAGGTTTCCACCTGCACCACATCGCCCGATTGCACATACAAGGCCGGGGGCAGTTGGGAAGAAAAGCCGCCCAAGTGGACGGTATGGGGAGTGGCTTTGAGGGTGTGAACGGGCACGGCCAGGGATCCCTTGCAAAAGACCCATTCAAAAGAAAAATCCCCTCCAATCCTGAATTAGACTGTTCCTCAAGCCGGTATCTCTGGCTACTGTTTGCCCAGGGGTGGCGTGGCGACAATGTTTCCCACATTTGCTATCTTAAAGGGCTGTGGGCAGGGATCCCCGTTTGCAGGGCTGAGCGTGGAACTGGTGCCCCTGGTGTGGAGGATAACTGCAATTTTCTCGGAGACTTGCATACTGGGTTAGATGGTTTTATCAGCGCTGTCAACTGTGATCGCGAGTGTCATCTCCAGTACTTCCACCGTCCGGGATCCCGACTGGGATGTGGAAGTAACCGGCCTCCACAAGCGTTTTGGCGATTTTGTGGCTCTCAATGGCATTGAGCTGAACATTCGGCGGGGGGAGTTTTTCGGCCTGCTGGGCCCTTCCGGCTGTGGCAAGACCACCCTGCTGCGCATCCTGGCCGGCCTGGAGATGGCCGATGCTGGGGAAGTGGTGATTCGAGGTCGCCCGGTAGGCCACCTGCCCGCCCACAAGCGCAATGTCAACACGGTGTTTCAGAGCTATGCCCTTTTCCCTTTTATGACGGTGGAGGACAACATCGCCTTCGGCCTGCGCATGCGGGGTGTGCGGGGAGAAGCTCTGCGCAAGCGGGTAGCGGCTGCTATGGAATTGGTGGAGATTGCAGCTCTGGCCAAGCGGAAGCCCCATGAGCTGTCGGGGGGACAGCAGCAGCGGGTGGCCTTGGCTCGGGCTTTGGTGAACGAGCCGGAAGTGCTCTTGTTGGATGAGCCGCTGTCGGCGTTGGATGCCAAGTTGCGCAAGCAGCTTCAGGTGCAGTTGTGCGAGTTGCAGCGCCGCCTGGGCATGACCTTTATTTTCGTTACCCACGACCAAGAAGAGGCTTTGGTGACCAGCGACCGGGTGGCGGTGATGCGGGCGGGGCGCATTGAGCAAGTGGGCCTTATCGATGAGGTGTACGAGCGCCCGGCGACGGCCTTCGTAGCCGACTTTTTAGGGGCCAGCAACCTGATCGAGGGGATCGCCTGTGGGACGGACTGTGTGGATACGCCCTTGGGAAAGCTGAAGGTCTTGGGGATCCCGGCCAGCTCGGAACCGGTGCAATTGGCTATTCGCCCGGAAAAGATCCAGCTCTCTCGCAGCGGCTGGGATCTGCTGCCCAACCAGGTGCCGGTGCGGGTGGAAAACCTCATCTACACTGGGGCTGAGAACCAATACCTGTTGCGGACAAACCAAGGTCAGCAGCTCAAGGCCACGGCCCTCAACACCGATATTGAGGATGCAGGGTTTGAGATCGGCGCAGCGCTGGTGGCCCACCTACCCCCGAAAAGCCTAATCCGTTTGCGACCGGATCCCCGTCAGGAGGAGACTGGATGTTGAAGCTGCCATCTCCTGTGGGCAAGTGGATCCCTGGCCAAGCCCAGGTGCGATTTGGGGAGCTGCTCACCCCTTGGCAGGAGTTGGGGCGCAGCCTAATTTTTGCTGGGCCAGGGGTGCTGTGGGTGATGTTTTTTCTGGTGCTGCCGGGGCTGTTGCTGTTGGTGTGCA
The DNA here is from genome assembly GCF_047462015.1 of Synechococcus sp. R5-13. Lineage (NCBI taxonomy): Bacteria > Bacillati > Cyanobacteriota > Cyanophyceae > Synechococcales > Synechococcaceae > Synechococcus > Synechococcus sp. R5-13. The sequence goes on from NZ_JANSIL010000049.1 coordinate 3,605, forward strand.
GCTTTCTCAGCCGCGGGGAGTTTGGCCAGATTCAACTGCCCCTGACCCTGGAGAACTATCTGCGCATTCTCGGCTTTGGCCCCTTGGGATGGACGCCCATCTACTGGCAGATCTTGGGCCGCAGCCTGCTGGTGGCGGGGGTGACCACCTTTTTTTGCGTGCTGCTGGCCTACCCATTGGCTTTCTTCATTGCCGCCCACCCACCCCGACAACGGGATCTGTTGCTCACCTTGGTGGTGGTGCCCTTTTGGACGAACCTGGTGATCCGCACCTACGCCTGGATGGTGGTGCTGGCCCCGGAAGGGTGGCCGGCTCGCTTGGCGGCCTGGCTGGGCTGGATCCCACCGCAAACGGCTCTGTATCCCAGTTGGCTGGCGGTTTATCTGGGCATGGTCTACACGTTTTTGCCCTACATGGTCTTGCCCCTGTACACGGCGGTGGAGCGCATCGATTGGCGGCTGGCGGAAGCGGCACGGGATCTCTATGCCAAGGGTTGGCAGGTCTTTTGGTGGGTGCTTCTGCCCCAGACCTTGCCTGGACTGGCGGCGGGCCTCATTCTGGTGGGGATCCCGGCTTTCGGCATGTTCGTAGTGCCGGATCTGTTGGGGGGCAGCAAAACGCTGTTGATCGGGAATGTGATTCAGTTGCAGTTTGGCTCCAGCCTGGACTATCCTTTCGGGGCGGCCCTCAGCTTTTTGGTCACCGGCCTCACCCTGGGGTTGATCTACGCCTACAGCCGCTACGCTGGCACCCGCAGCCTAGAAAATCTGGTTTGAGGAGCTGCTGTGGGCTTTAAGCAGAGCCGCCAATTGCTTGCGCATCAGGATCCCGGGCTTATCGGTGAGCATGTGCTGCTCGGCGCTGAGGGTGAGAGGAACGTCGGGATCCGTGGTCTCCAAAATGGCTTTATCTTCCAGAGTTACAGCCCGGTCGAAGCGAATAACCTCGGCGGCTGGGGTATCGGCCTCGGTGTCGTTGCGCAAACAAAACTGCACCACCTGGGAGGCTCGGTCGTTGATGGGGGTGGGGATGTTGACGATGACATGGCTGCGGCCATTGGGGTAGCGGATGTGAAGGTGGTTGGTGAAGGGCAAATGCCAGGTTGAAGTGGTGGTGCGCTCGGTTTTGGCGGCAGCAATGCCCAGGTTGCGCTGTTGCAGCTCTGGGTTGGCTACACCGAGCACTGTGCGGGTGCGGATCCCGTAGTCCAGCTCCTCGACCTCGAAGTGGCTGGGTACCAAGTCTTCCATACTGCCAAAGGTGTTCTGGTGTACAAAGCTGATGTGGGCGGCATCGAACTCGTTCTCGCAGATGCGCAAGCTGGCACATTCCCAGCGTTCGTAGAACTCGTGGATGAGCCGGTAACTGGGATCCTCGGCTTCTGGGATGACCGGGATCCCCCGTAGAGGCTGGGGATGCAAGCACACCCAAGCATAGCCATAGCGGGCCTGGCAGAGATAGGCGGGAATGCGGTAGCTCTCTGGGATGCGGGCCTGATCCGGCAGTTGCGGCACCTTGACACAGGCTCCCGTGCCATCGAACTCCCACCCATGGTAGGGGCAGCGGATATGGTCATCACAGACGATTCCCTTGGACAATTGCGCCGACCGATGACAGCAGCGATCTGCGGCTGCCTGGGGCTGTCCGGCTTTGTCCAGCCAAAGGACGATCCTCTCTCCCAGCAGCTCGAAAGGTTGCGGGGATCCCTGCTCCAATCGGCTGAGGGGCATCACCGGGTACCAAAAGCGCCGAAAGACAGGATGCTGGGTCACCAACATGGCAAAACCATCTGTGTCGTGTGGCCGGATTCTGTATAGCAAATTCGTGAATTCGGTTCCGTAGCCCGCGCCACAATCTCTATTTGGGGATCTTGCAGATCTGGGCAAACTCATTCCCAGGGGAGCTCAACTCATGGGGAAACCCTAGAACCTCTGGTACGGTAAAGATACTGATCTTGCGTTTGAGTTTCCAGAGGGATCCCTTGACCTCTACTTTGCCTTCTCAGACCTTCTTGCAGGCTCTGCACACCCCTTCCCCTGCTTGGGATGCCATCGTCATCGGTGCTGGGATCGGGGGATTGGTCGCGGCCAGCCAGTTGGCTGCCAAAGGATACCGTGTGCTGGTGCTGGAAAAATACCTCATTCCAGGGGGCAGTGCCGGCTATTTTGAGCGTCCGGATCCCTTAGGCAAGGGGAGCTACCGCTTCGACGTGGGCGCTTCCATGATCTTTGGGTTGGGCACCCAGGGTACCACCAACTTGCTGACCCGCGCCTTGGCAGCCGTGGGCCAGTCCATAGACTCTATCCCCGATCCGGTGCAGATTGCCTACCACCTGCCCAAGGGGCTGAATCCCCGAGTACACCGGGATTACGAGCAGTTTTTGCAGGAGCTATCCGGCTACTTTCCCCGGGAAGCCGCCGGCATTCGCCAGTTCTACGACAGCCTGTGGCCCATCTTCAACAGCCTCAACGCCATGGAGCTGCTCTCGTTGGAGGAGTGGGGCTATCTATTTCGTTCTTTTGTGAGCAATCCCCTCGGCTGCCTGACCTTGGCGCGCTATTTGCCGGTGAATGTGGGCCAGGTAGCGCGGCGCTGTCTGCGGGATCCGGATTTGCTGCGCTTTGTGGACATGGAGTGCTACTGCTGGTCGGTGGTGCCGGCGGATCGCACGCCCATCATCAATGCCGGGATGGTGTTTTGTGACCGACACTACGGCGGTATCAACTATCCCAAAGGGGGGGTGGGGCAGATCGCCCAAAAGTTGGCCCAAGGGCTGGAGGTTCATGGCGGGCAGATCCGCTACAAAGCACCCGTGCGGCGGATCCTGGAAGAAAGAGGTCGGGCGGTGGGCGTAGAACTGGCCAGCGGGGAAAAGCTCTTTGCCCGCACGATCATTTCCAATGCCACCCGCTGGGACACCTTTGAGCGCCTATGGCCGGGATCCCTGCCCAGGGCGGAGCGGCAGTGGCAAAAACGCTACCAGCAATCCCCTAGCTTTTTAAGCTTGCACCTGGGGGTGCGGGCCGAGGCCCTGTCCGGCGAACGCTATTGTCACCACATTCTCCTGGAAGACTGGGATCAGATGGAGGCTGAGCAGGGCACCCTTTTTGTCTCCATCCCCACCCTGTTGGATCCCGACCTGGCTCCCCCGGGCCGCCACATTGTTCATGCCTTTACCCCCAGTTGGATATCCACCTGGCAAGGGTTAAGCCCAAGCCAGTACCAGATCCAAAAACAGCAAGCCGCCGACCGCCTCATCCGCCGCCTGGAGGCCCTTTGGCCCCAACTGGGATCCCACATTGAACTGAAGGAGATAGGCACCCCCCGCACCCACCGCCGCTTTTTGAGCCGCAGCAACGGCACCTATGGGCCTATCCCCAGCCGGGATCCCTGGGGCTTGCTGGGCATGCCCTTCAATCGCACCGCCATCCCCAACTTGTACTGCGTGGGGGATAGCACCTTCCCCGGCCAAGGGCTCAATGCCGTTGCCTTCTCCGGCTTTGCCTGCGCCCACCGGGTGGCAGCGGATTTGGTTTAGGTTGCCCTTATCCTTGCTACTCCCTTCTCCCTCTGGGAGAGGGGCAGGGGATGAGGGTTGAGCGGCGCAGAGGGTTTGGGAGGCAGTTGATGGTCAATTCAAACAACAATGAGACGCTAGCCAGGTAAGATAGCGTCCGTTCCCGAAAGCAGGCTGTAGGCCTTTGAATCAGGACATTGTCCAGAATCAACACAGATGTCCTCTTCAAACTCGGTATTCAGTATCTCTCCAGCCACCCCTCAAATCCTTATTGGCTATAGTTGCGGTTGTCCGGAAGTGATAGCAGCAGACTTGCTGGACCTGCCGCGGCTGGAGCTGTATGTGGAAGAGGGGTTTGGGGATCCCTGTGCCCTGCTGCAACAGAAGGGAGTGCCCGAGCGAGTTCATGAGGTGAGGGGGGAGCCGAGCAGTTGGCCCAGCTTTGATGCGGTGGTGTGCACGGTGGGAGACTTGCAGCGGCTGGGGCGGTCTGTGAGGGCTAACTTTGCTTTTGTCTTGGCAGAGGACCACCAACTTCTTTTGGCCAATGCCAGTAAGTTAATGGAAGCAGTGTTGACTGGCTTTGACTTTGGCAAACTCAGGTTTTCGGTAAAGCTCTACCCAGACACCGTTTTTTACGAGAGGACGTATCTTAACTTTCCTGTGTTTCTGTCTAGTCAGGTGCAGACGGTTATCGACATCGGAGCTGGGGTAGGCCTTGGTAGCGTTTGTTTTCGGGGTTTCTGCCCTGAGGCGGCCATTCATTGTTTTGAGGTGGATCCCTTGGCCTTGCACCTGCTGCAGCAGAATGCTCTTGGCCTGGGCAACTGCTTTGTGCATCCGGTGGGGCTAGCGGGGCAGAATAGCTGCAGAACTTGTCGGCTCTGGCCGGAGGATCCTCAAGCGAAGTGGGGAGTGGAGCAGCCGCTCCCTTTCCGGGAAGCTAGGGCAGCTCTCAAGGAGCTGGGTCTGGAGTTCATCGATGTGCTCAGGGTGGCTACAGGTGGAGAGGAGGTGGAGGTGTTGACCAGCTTGCAAGAGCAGCTCGAAGATATCAAGGTCATCTATGTGGAGTTTTGCTCAGAACAAGACCGCAAACAGATTGATCAGATGTTGGACCCTACCCATCTCCTCTGGCAGGGAGAAGTTGTAGCAGGCCAAAGAGGAGTCCTTTGCTATCTAAGCAGGGCTTGCTTTGTCGACAACAATTCAAGCCTTGGAGGAGAGACTTAAGGTTATGAACTCAACCATTATCGTTACGGCTGCTGACAGCAAGTTTTTTGAATTGGTTCAGGGGACTATTCTCTCCATCCGAGAGAAACCTCAGGGGCACTCTGTAGATATTGGATTCTTGGATGTAGGCTGTACACCGGAGCAGTTGCAATGGATAGGTCAGTACGTTGACTATATCGTAGAGCCAGATTGGAATTACAACGTTCCTGATGTCGATAAACAACCTAGGTACCTCAAAGCGCTGGTCTCTAGACCTTTTTTGCCTGAATATTTCCCAGGTTATGAAGTTTACATTTGGATTGATGCAGATGCTTGGGTGCAAGACTGGTCTGCGATTGATCTTCTTGTCTTAGGAGCAAAAAGAAAGAGCTTCTCAATAGTTCCAGAGTTAGTAGCTAAACATAAGAATAGACCCTGGATGCAAACTTGGATATCTTGGCACTACCACCTTTACTTCTACCACACGGAATTTGATCGTTTAGATATAGAGCCTCTGCTAAATGCTGGTGTGTTTTCTGGTGCCAGACAGTCTATTCATTGGTCAATATGGGGCAAAAGATTAGGTCAAGCTATTTCTAGGTGCCTTGATTTGTGGACAGACCAGTTTGCTCTAAACGTGGCTATTTATAGAGATATAGGTCTGGATAGAGTTGAACTTTTGCCATTAAATTGCAACTGGCTAGCCCATTATGAGATGCCCCAATGGGATTTGCAAAGGAAGATTTGGGTGGATCCTTTTCCACCTCACAATCCAGTAGGAATCATACATCTTACAGCCGACGTTAAGGTGAGACCAACTCATATTGCGCTTACAACTGAAGGTTTTAAGATTGAAGCTAGCTTGCGGTATGCAGGCATCATCTCCACTCCGGTCAAGAGATACGACTACGTATCGCCTAACCAGATTAGAATACATCTTGACCATAGCTTTCCTTCAATGATTGCGGCCGAGCCAAGCTCTCACCCCTGGCCTTATCTACGGAAAGAAGTTCCTCACCTTTGGCATACGGATCTACGTCAACCTACCATCGGCTTTGTTAGTCGGGACGAGGCACACATTCTGTACAATACTGCGCTAAAGTTTCGAGGAAAATCTGCTCTGGAGATCGGCTGTTGGTTGGGCTGGTCAACTGCTCACCTGTCAGCAGGAGGTGTTATTCTCGATGTTGTCGATCCAATTTTGGAAAATCCACTGGCTTATGAGAGCGTGAACCAGTCTCTCTGCTCGGCTGGAGTTCGCTCTAATGTCAATCTCTACCCTGGCTACAGTCCGGAAAAGGTAGAGGAAATTGCCCAGCAAGAGGATCGTCGCTGGTCTCTGATTTTCATCGATGGGAATCATGACTCACCAGCCCCCTTGCAGGATGCTCAAGTGGCAGAGCGCTATGCTGCTGAGGATGCCTTGATTCTATTTCACGATCTAGCCTCGCCGGATGTGGCTGAAGGTTTGAATTACTTGAGAGACAGGGGCTGGAACACGATGATTTACCAGACCATGCAAATTATGGGAGTGGCCTGGCGAGGCAATGTCAAGCCCGTTGAGCATATTCCAGACCCTGCTGTGAATTGGACATTGCCAGAGCACCTCAAGGACTATCCGGTCTGTAACCTTGAGTTGTCTAGGGTGCTAGAGAAAGTTAAATCTTTTACCTTGCTGGGCTTTGAGCGTCTTTGGAGCCTTTATTCACTGGCTAAGCAGGTTTGTGAAGAAGACATTCCTGGGAACTTTGTAGAATGTGGTGTTTGCAGGGGTGGAAGCTCAGCTTTGCTGGCCTGGGTGATTAAGAACTACAGCCGTCGACCTCGCAAGCTATATGCTTTCGATACCTTCTCAGGTATGCCTGATCCAACAGAGGTGGATCGAGATTATCGAGGAGTTGCTGCCAACGATACGGGTTTTGGATCCGGTGCTTTAGCGGCACCCATTTCGGAGAACTTAGAGGTGATTGCCAAGGAACTGGGAGTTTGGGATCTCATTGTCCCCCTGCCAGGGCTGTTTGCTGACACCTTGCCTGCCTATCGAGAGCAAGTGGGTGAGATTGCTCTGCTGCATGCAGATGCTGACTGGTATCAATCAACGATGGATATTTTTCATCATTTCTATGATCAGGTTCATTCCCAAGGATTCATCCAAATCGATGATTACGGACACTGGCAAGGATGTTGGAAAGCTGTTCATGACTTCGAGCAGGAAATCAGAGCCTTTTTTCAGCTCCATAGTGTCGATTACACAGGAGTTTGGCTGAGTCCTTCTGAGAACTGGCTAGTGGTTAGAGATGGCCTAACAGAAATCTCTAAATCAGAAAGGATTCGCTTGAGTAAGATCAACGTGGGCCTTTTCCCCTACTGGGAAATGGAGACAGAGCAGCTTATCCAAGAACTGGAGGGCTTGCTGGAGCCAATTCTGCGCAGTCCTCAGCCAGAAGACTATGCTCTGATCTTCCTAGGGGATCCGGATCCGCAACTGGCCAATCAAACTCTGGAGATAGCTGCAGGCAACATAGCTCTCAGGCTCATGGAAGAGGGGTTAGAGCTCAGTAGAGAGCCGTTCTGTTCAGTGGTAGCTGGCTTGAACCCCTATCAATGGGAGAGACTTATTCCCCAACTCAACTATCGCTATCCCTTGAAGCGGGAGCGCTTTCCCAAGGGATTACGGCCTGCTATTCAAAAGCTACCTGTGTTGCTGTTGGCCTCCTAGGGATCCATCTGTTGTCTTGAGTTACTTGGCTGTCTACAGGGCGTCTGGATCTACCCCTAGCTCTTGTAGCTTCCGGGCCAGGCGCCCTGCCCGTTGTTCGGCCTGCTCAGCCCTTTGCCGCTCCAGTTCGGCCTCGGTGGGTACCAGTTCCCCAGCAGCAGTGGCCCAGCGAATCCAGGTGGCCTCGATGTCCCGAAACCTGCCCTCCCACTTCACTAGGCACAATCCCAAAACCTCGCTCGGCAAGCAACCCTCGGCATCCTCTTGAATTGGCTCATAGCGGTCGCCCCTCAGCCGAAACCCTGCCCAGTCTTCTGGATCAAACGGGTCAAACCAAAAGTACTCCGGCACCCGGATAATCTGCTCATAAAGTTGCTTTTTGCTTGTCTTGTCCTCCTGGGCAGTGCTGGGAGAAAGAAGCTCAATCACCACGTCCGGCCCTTTGCCCTGCTCCCAAATCACCCAGCTTTTGCGCTCGCCTTTAGGCACACCCAACACCACAAAATAATCCGGCCCTTTGAAATTGCGGCCGCTGGTCTGCTCCAAGCTGTAGTAGAGAAACATATTGCCACCGACAAAGCCATCAGGGCGCTGCTGCAACCAGGTTTGGGTAGTGGAGATGAGCAAGTCCATCTGGCACCTGTGCCGCCAGCTTTCCATAGGTTCGCTGTCGTCGTAGGGGAGCTCGTCTTGGGTGGGGGGCAACTCGGGTAGATAAACCGGATCCAGCACCTCAGTAATTGGGTTCGGGTTAGTCATTGCCAGTTCTCCTCTCTTTACCCTTACAAGGTATCGGGATCCACCCCCAGCTCCCGCAGCTTCTGGGCCAGGCGCTCTGCTCGCTGTCGCTCTTGCTCAGCACGTTGGCGCTCGATTCTCTCAGCTTCTTCAGGAGTAGGCACCAGCTCCCCATTGGGGAAAAAGTAGCGCAGTTGTTGGTTATGGATCCCCAGATACAGCTCCAGCATCTCGCTCCAGCGCCAGCCCTGCTCCGTTGGCTCAATCTCCTCGTACTTCTCCCCCCTCAGTCGCAAACCCATAAACTCCTGCGTCTCCGGAGAATAGTAAAAGTACTCCGGTGTCCTGAAAATCCTTTCGTAAAGCTCCCGCTTCTCACCCCGATCCACTTTGGCAGTCGATTCCGAAAGCAGCTCGATGATCAAGTCCGGGTATTTGCCACCTTCTTCCCACACCACCCAAGAAGGGCGGGGGCGGTTTTCTACCCCTTTGACCAAAAACAGATCTGGCCCGCGGAAGTCTTTATTTTTGAGTTGCTCTCGGCTGTAGTAGACGGTGAGGTTCCAGGCGAGGAAGTAGTCGTTGCGGTCTTGCCAGAGGCGGGCGAGGCAGCTGACCAGAATCAAAAGCTGCAGGGCATGCAGGGAGTGTTCCATTTCGGGTTCATCGCTGAGCAGCCCCTGGGCCGAGGGCATGAGCTCCGCCAGTTGCTGGCGGGTGAGGGGAGTAATCTTTTCCTCGGCTTTCTCTTGGAGTTTTTCTTGGGCCAGCATTTTTGCACTCGGGGCAAGTGAATTAGCTGTAGGCTAACCCATCGATAGAACCGCCGGCAGGTGCTCTGCTTCAGGCTGACAGGGTGATAACAGGAGCGTTCTACTAACTGAAAGGCATAATAAGAGATGTAAACTTCTCCTTTTGTCCGCATGTCTTTCTGGAAACTTTTGGTGGTGATAGCGGTGCTGCTTTTCGGCTTGGCAAGCGGGATCCCCACCTTACAAGCGGCCACCCTGGGTGGATCCCCCTACAATCGCGCCCAACAGGAAGTTGTGATTGCAGCTAGCCCAGACCAGGTGTTAAAAGCGGCTGAGCAAGCCTTTCAAGTTTGGAAGCGGGGGGAACTGGTCTCTGTGGATGCTGAGGCGATGGAAGTGAAGGGGATCTCCCGCACCAACTTTTTTAAGTTCGTGGACGATCTAACGGTTTCGCTGTCGCCAATAGAAGGGGATCCTGGCCATACTCGTCTACACATTACTTCCGAAGGCCGTGTTGGGGAATATGATTTCGGCGGCAACCGGCGCAACATCAACGAGTACCTGAACACTTTGCGGTCGTTGCTGGAGCAGAGCTAGGGCCGACAGGACAAGGCGGGAGACTTATGTGGATCCACGTCTTTTGCCGTCTCTTATGATTCCTCGTTCTGTTCCAGCTTGGCCACACGAGCTTCCAGCTTGCGCAAGGTGCGTTGCAGCTCAGGCAAGTGCCGCTGGACGGCCATGCTCTTGCGCCATTCGGCAATGGGTTGATGGGGGTAGCCTGCCACCGTTTGACCAGCAGGGATATCGCTGGTGACGCCTGTTTGGGCGGCCACACGCACGCCATCGCCAATGTGCAGGTGCCCGGCCAAGCCACATTGCCCGGCCAAGATGACGTGGTGGCCCAACTGGGTGCTGCCGGCAATGCCCACCTGAGCCACGATCAGGCAGTGGGATCCGGTGCGCACGCCGTGGCCAATTTGCACCAGATTGTCGATCTTGGTGCCGCGGCCAATACGGGTCTCGCCAACGGCGGCCCGGTCGATGGTGGTGTTGCTGCCTACCTCCACGTTGTCTTCCAGCACCACTCGGCCCGCCTGCAGCATGCGCCGCCAGGAGCCATCTGCCAGAGGAATGTGGCCAAAGCCGTCGTCGCCAATGACAGCGCCGCTGTGGATGAGGCAATCATCCCCAATCTCCGTGCGCTCGTGAATAACGCAGTTGGCGAAAAGCTGACACCGGGATCCAATCCGCACGTGGGGATAGATGGTGACATTGGGGTGAATTTGGGTGTGGTCGCCAATTTTCACTCCCTCCATCACCACTGCGTGCGGCCCGATGGCCACCCCCTCCCCCAGCTCGACGCTGGGATCGATCACAGCGGTGGGGTGGATGCCAACGGGCAGGCGGTAGGGTTGGTAGAACAGCTCAATGGCCTGGGCAAAGAGCAGACGGGGATCCCTGCCGCGCAAGCAGGCAATGGAACAGGGCAAAGCCAGCCCTTCCTCCACGATGACGGCGCTGGCCTGGGTTTGCTCCAAGAGAGGTAGGTAGCGGGCCTCGCTGAGAAAGCTCAGCTCCCCTGGGCGAGCCTCCGCCAGGCTGGCCACGCTGTGAATTTCCAGGGTGGGATCCCCCTCGTAGGCACACCCCAATTTTTGGGCAATTTCCTGTAGCTGCATTGGGGTTGACATCCTCTACGATTGCGGCAGCCGCACGTCCATCACGGTGCCGCGCAAGTTGTAGCCAAAGGTCTCTAGCTCTAGGGGAACACCGATTTTGACGCGATTGTTGCCCAGGACGATGCCATTCTCCGTCCGCTGGCCGCGCCCTCGCAAGGTAAACACCAGATCGAGGCGATAGGCTTCGGGATCGGGCAAGTTCTGCACCCGCCCATCGGGGAAAACCACTGGCACCGTGCGGCTGACATTTTCCACTCGCACCACCTCCACCTGGCCGTAGGGCTGGTTGCGGATGATCAGGTCAGCCTTCTGCCCCGCCTGAAAAGGTTCCATAGAGCGGCTGCTGACCCCGCGCACAATCATGTCCACTTCCACCGGCAGCGTGGGGCCACCTCCCACCTGGACGACACTGCCCGCCTGCCGACCCGGAAAGAACAAGACGGCGACAATGGCCACCACCACAATTGCCAGAGCTCCCAGATCCAAGAGGCTGACCTTTCCCAAAAGCCGCCCCTGCTCGTCAATGAGCCGCATATCACCTCTCCTCGCACACCCTGTCTTGATTCTAGGCAGGTTTGTTCTCCAAGTGGCTTTCTCGCCCTAAGGGATCCAGGCTAGGGCGCTGCTGCCCAGCGGTAGGCGGCGTTCCCGCCAGCGGTGCGAACCACTTTGTCCATCAGGAATGGGCAGCCCGTCCTGCAAATCCACCAACCACACTTGCGAGGCCATGATGGCTTGCCCGCTACGGCTAAGGGGAGCCGAGGGATCCGGGATCCCTGGGAACGGTTCCAAGAGCGTGTAGGCCAGCATGCGTCCATCCGGGGAAATGCTGAAGTCCAGATCGACGGGATAGGTGGCTCGAACCACCTCTATGGCGTTGCCTGCTTCAGTGCCGAGCGTTATCGCCAGCAGGCGGGGCGACTCGGTGTAGCTGGGGGAGTCCATCGCGACCTCGCCAACAGAATCATGCTCCGCACCGCTAACGTGAGAGACCTCACTGACCAAGGCGTAGAAGATGGGCGCCCGAGGGGAAAAAGCCCCTTTCAGGATGGATCCCTGGGTTCTCAAAATCTCCTCGCTGTTGCCGGTATTGCTGACGATGGAGAGGCTGCGGGTGTAGTCGGGATTGAAGCGCAGCAAAGCCCCGAAAGCCCCATCGGGGCGGATGGCTAAGGTTTGGCCGAACTGGGCTAGAAAGCTCTCCGCTGCCGCCCGTGGATGCAAGGGTACGATCCCCACCCCCTGTCCCTGCGAGATGAGCAGGCTGCTCTCATCGGGGCTAATGAAAAAATCTCCCCCCACCGCCGTATCCAGCTCTAGACGTTCAAAGGGATCCCGGCTCGTTTTCTGGATCCACAGCTCCGTCTGGACGACAGCCATGGGATCCCGTTGCAGCGGGATCCGCTCTGCCACCACCAGTTCCCCCGTCGGCGAGACTTGGAAGCGCAGGTTTTGGTAACCCTGATGATCCAGCAGCAACCGCGAAGACAGATCCTCCAGATCCAGCCGGTACAGATCCTGGTGCTGTAGGTTGGTGGCCGTGGCGAAATAGTACACGAAGCGGCCATCGGCACTGGGCTGCATTTGGGTTACCTTGACCCCAGCTGGAGTCAGCAGAGTAGCGGCTCCCGTCTCCAGGTTGAACAGAAACATTCGCCCTCGCTGGGCAGGTTCGGTGCTGATCCCCAGCAACTGCCGATCCGGTGTGCGGAATTCTCCCTCGAAAGGCCGGGCCATGGGCTGGCCCCGTTCATCTACCGCTGCCTGCAGGCGCACCCGGTAGGTCTGGCCGTAGGGGGCCGGTTCTGTCAGCGTCCAAAAAAAGCGGCGACCCAGCTTGCGCATTCGGCCTGGCAGAGGGGGCTGGATCTGCAAGTGCTCTTCAACGCTGACGGGATCCATCGGGCGGTTAAAGGTGAGCACCATCTGCACTTCTTGCGCCCCCACCCGTTGCTGTTGCCAGTTGAAATCCCGCACGTAAGGAGCTGTGTGGTTGCCCAACACCAACAGGATCACCCCGATGGCCAGGTTGCAGAGGGTGATCCCGGCCACCCAGCGATCCAGAGGCTGTGGGAACCACCGCGTCAGGGTTGCGCGCCAGTAAGATCCCGACCGGGCAGACATCTGACTCATAGGTTACAAACAACAGACAGGTATGGGCAGCCAGAACTTGGGGAGCTGCCTATTGCAGCATCAAAAAAAGAAAGTCTTCTAGGTTGGTTAGGAAGGTCAGCACCTCAGCGGTTGTTCGTTCTTCATCTGGGGATCCCAACTGGACGGCCTGTTGAATCAGCTCTCGAACCGGCGTTGGTCCTTGAAGCATTGGCGCCAACCAGCTCACTTTCTCGGCAGGGATGCTGATCCGCCCGTGGGTGGCCCCTGTCCACTGCATTTCGTAGGGCCGCTTCTCTTGCAGGGCTTTGCTGTACTCCTGGCGAAAGCGGGGGTTGTCCATCAACAGGGGATTGAATTGTACGGATCCCGACAGCCAATCTTCGTCACTCCAAGGCAGCACCGGCGAAGAGCCGGCATGCTCCGCCCAGAAGTCGATGAGGCGATGGACAGGGCGAAGGAGTTCATACAGATGCAGCCGCTCCATGATGCTGAGGGTTGCCAACCGCTGCCGCACAAACTCAGGCACCTCTTTAAACAAAGACTCCACTGACCAAGCGGGCCTATCCACCAAACTCAAAAAGCCCAACCCCGCCTGCTGCAACAGGCGAAACAAGTCGGGGATCGTGAACCCTTTGTCGTTGGAGAGTAGGTAATTATTCATAATGGCCGCATCTTCGGCATAGTTGGCCGGGTTCCAGAGCACCGCCTGGGCCACTTCTTCTCGCAGGGATCCCATGAACTCCCGCACATTTTGCGCCCCTACAGCCGGTGGAACGTCAAATTGGCCCACTTTTTGAAAGGCTTCCTGCAAGCGGAAAAACACCTGCCGTTGGCGGCGGCTGTGGAGATTGGCCCGGATGATGCCATCGGGCTTGAGGACATTTTTCATCGCCCGCAGGCCCTCGGTGGGATCCTCCAGCAAATACAAAACATCATTGAGGCTAATGAAATCGAATTGGATCCCCAGGCGATCCAGCTCCAGCAGATTGAGGACATAAAATTCGGCATCTGTGAAGCCGTGGTGGCGCAGGCGTTCCTCGGTAAGCTTGACCGAAGCCGGAGACAGATCACAGGCAACGATCTGGGCCCCTGGATTGGCCTCAGCCATCATCAACGTTTCCCAACCGGAGCCACAGCCGGCATTCAACAAAACCTTGCCCTCTGGCGGGACGATGGTATGGGTGCGCAGGTACTGAGCCGTGGTGTAGCTCATCTTGAACATCTCCGGCAAGGCATTGCGAGCCGTCTGCGAGAGGGGCACATTAGGGTAGGGCAGAGCCTCGTAAAGGCTCAAGGCTCGTTCCGAAGCGGAGAGGGCAGAGCTGGCCATAGGCAGGGGAAAGGCTCAACGGTTCAATTTATGATTGAGTGTAGCCCTGGTCGCGACAGCCTTAGGGATCCGCAAAAAACTTGCCATGGCTACTGCTTCCTTGCCCCGTCGTCGCTCTCGCTTCTCCCTGGCAGGCACTCTGGCCGCCGTTGGGGGGGCGTTTCTGTGTGGGATCCTGGTGGTGCGGCTGCAATTGCCGATGCTGGAGCGGATCAATCTGGGAGAATTGGAAAATGCCGAGGCCCGCAAAAACCGCAACATTGCCCTGGCCAATACGCTGGGGTGGCTGGGCTACCGTAACTTGGGGGCTTCCTGGCTGTGGCTGGAGCTGATCCAGTACTACGGGGATGCACCGGCTCGCACCCTGACTGGCTATGGCCTGGCCTACGACTACTTCGATCACATGCTGCGGCTGGATCCCCATTTCCTCGTGGGCTACCGGCTCTCTAGTTTGGTGTTGGCCTATCGGGCCGGCCAGCCGGAAAAAGCCGTCGAGATTTTGGATCGCGGCCTGCAGCAGTTCAACCCCCAAAACAACCCTGATGCCTGGCGACTCTACGTGGATCGTGCTCTACTTAACTTTATGTTTCTGGGGGATGCGGAAGCGGGCCGCAATGACTACTACCAAGCCGCTGCCTGGCGAGAGCAGGTGGGCCTGCCTGGAGATGAATTTCGCCAGTTGGGGGATAACATTGCCCGCAGCCCCCTCAGCCGCCGTTCCCAATTCGATGTTTGGCTGAGCGTGTTTAACTCCACCACCGACCGGGATACCCGCCTGTTTGTCTTGGAACAACTGGTCCAGTTGGGTACGGTGCTGCAAACGCTGCCTACGGGGGAGATCGAGATCCTGCCCCCTCCTCTGCCCGACTTCCCCGACGAAGAACCCTATCGCTTGCGCCTGTGATTTGATCCGGGGGACAAAGATTGCGCCTTAGGGCTGTGACGTTGCCCCAAAAGGTGAGCTAAACTCTAACCCAAATTAAGCCGACCCCACGAGCCGACTCTTCGAGAGCCGCAGCTTTTCGTGGGAGAGGTTCGCTTTTCCGACGTATGGAGCAGCTGGCTCTGTTGCCTTTGCCAGGGAAGAGCAGCAGCCAGCCTCACGGCAATCCCCAAGGACGCTCTGGGATTCCGGTTTGTTCCCCCAAACTTCTCTATCTTATTATTTTTCTTAACTTTTGTTCTTGTTCTGCACAATAGGAGTGACCCCCATGACCTCAAGAACTTCCCTTCTGATGACTGTGGCTGTCCTTTCGGGCAGTTGGCTTGTTCTTCCGGCGGCAGCACAATCTTCCGGGACGGCCCGGGTGCGGTCGGTGGTGGATGGGGATACCTTCTGGGCGGACTTGAACGGCAGGCCAACCCGTTTCCGTCTGGCCTATGTGGATGCGCCGGAGCTGACCCAAGGGCGCTGGGGGCGGCTATCCCAAGAGGCTCTGCAAAACTTGCTCCCGACGGGATCCCTGGTGCAGGTGGATACCCTCTATGTCACACCGGAAGGGCTTCACATTGCCCAGGTGTACAACGCCGATGGTTTGGTGAATTTGGAGATGTTGCGCCAGGGTCAGGCGGTGGTTTACGAGCGCTTTTTGCACGGGGCCAATCGGCAACGCTACCTAGAAGCCCAAGAGGCGGCCCAAGCGGCGCGGTTAGGCTTCTGGCAGCAGCGCAATCCGGTGATGCCTTGGGAGTTTCGGGAGACGGCCACACAAACCTCGGCCTTTGCGGGGGTCAATGTTTTGGATGGTTCTTTGATTCGTGAAAATCCGGCGGCGGCTGCGGGTGTGGGGATTGCTACTGCGGTGGTGATGGTGGGTCTGAGCAAGGTGCTGTGGAGAAAGCCCAGCCGACAGAGGGTGAGCATCCGGCAGATGGAGCGGGATCTGAAACAATTGCAGCGCAGCCTGACCACAACCCTGGCCAGTCGCAAGCAACTGGAACGGCGGTACGACGAAATTTTGCAAAAGGCCGAAGATTGGTTTGTCAGGGCTGAGAAAGCCAGCCAACAGAACCAGGATGACCTTGCCCGCGAGGCTTTGGTTCGGCGCAACCAGCACATGAGCGCGGCAGAAGCGGTTCGCAAATCTTTGGATGAAGTTGAAGCACAGGTGGCAACCCTTCGCGAAGGCATTTCCCGCCTAGAAAGCCAGATCTCGATGGCCAAACTGGAGCGGGAGATGAACAACTGACGCGAACGCAACCATGCCCAACTCCTCTTTTGCGTCTTTTGCGCTAGAGGAGGGGATCTGCGCACTTGGGCTAAGGCAAGGAGGGGGGCAGGTTTTGCAGGATGGTGCGGACAACTGCTGCTGAGTTGAGCGCTGCTGTTTGAAAAAAGCTCAAGAAATCCGTATCGTCCCCTGCATCGCTAACCGAGCGCACCAGCAAACAAGGGATCCCGGCTTCTTGCGCTACTCGCACCACGGCTGCCCCCTCCATCTCCACCACCAAAGCGCCGGTGCGTTCTCGGATTTGTCGGCGTAGGTCTGCGTCGGCCACAAACACATCGCCGGTGGCCACCAAGCCTTGATGGATGACGGGATCCCGGCCTTGCAAGGGATGGAGAGGGATCCGCTCGGGATGGGCCACAATCAGGTCGTAGAGGGCGCTATCGGCCTCGGCCAGTGGGTGGCGCAGCTCTGGGATAAAGTCGATCCCCAAGACAAAGCCCTCGGGTCGTCCGGTGCCGAAGTCGTGCTCGATCGCCGCATGGGCCAGCACCACATCTCCCATGTGCAAGTGATCGGCCAAGGCCCCGGCCACACCGGTAAAAATGATCCCCTGCAAAGGGAAATGGGCCACCAACAGAGCCGCCGTGGTTGCTGCCCGCACCTTGCCCACCCCACCTTGTACCACCACCACCGGTTGCCCCGCCAGGGATCCCTGGTAGAACTGTCGCCCCAGATGGGTATGGATGGAGCAGGTTTCCATTGCTGCGGTGAGCATGGCCACTTCCTCGGGCAGGGCTCCAAGAATGCCGATGGCCTTCTGGGGGGGATGAGATGGAGATTCCATAGAGCTTCCCTCAGGTTCTTCGAAAGACTTTTGAACAGGCTCTCTCTCCAGTTGGCGGGGGGGATCGCTTGCCCTCACCTGTCCGGCCACTTAGTGAACCAT
The DNA here is from genome assembly GCF_047462015.1 of Synechococcus sp. R5-13. Classification (NCBI taxonomy): domain Bacteria; kingdom Bacillati; phylum Cyanobacteriota; class Cyanophyceae; order Synechococcales; family Synechococcaceae; genus Synechococcus; species Synechococcus sp. R5-13. The sequence goes on from NZ_JANSIL010000049.1 coordinate 20,787, forward strand.
TGCCAACGGTTTCATTCTCGCCTGAGTTGAGGATCCCAAAGCGATGACCGGATAGGTCGGAGTCTTAGGCGGTATAGCGGTATAGTTGAGGTGGTTGGATAGGGAATAGGGGGAAGACCATGGTCTACAGTGAGCCGCTCATGAGCACCTTTAACCCTTCGCCAGAGGTTTTTCCAGAGCCCCTTCGCTGCGTTGAGGTTGTCTCGGCGGTGGTTTCCAGCCTCAAAGAGGATGCGGCCTACGAAAACCATGAGCAGGGACACACCTGGAAGTTCACCTACGGCACGGCAGAAGTGTTCGTCCATTTGAGCGGCGAATCCCCAGAAGACACCCTTTTGGTATGGTCTCCTGTTCTCTCTCTGCCGGTGGCAGAACCGGCCAAGCTGATGCAGAAGCTCCTGGAGAAGAATTGGAGCGACACCCTAGAGGCGCGCTTTTGCATCTGGAACAACCAGGTGGTGCTGAACCACTACCGCACCTTGGAAGGGATCACAGCGGGCGAAATTTCCCGGGCCATCACCATTGTGGCCAGCTTGGCCGATGAATATGATGAGCCCCTCCAGGCCGAGTTTCCCAAAGTTTAGGGTCTGGCTTTGCCAGGATGGGATCCCAGGGATACTGGCTCCCCTACTGTGTGGCCCCTGGGGCCTGGCAAATGGAGCAGGATGCCTGGCTTCTGCAGCGGCTGCGCCATGACCCTCACCCCTGCCTGCGCTTTTATGGCTGGGATCGGCTCACCCTCTCGCTGGGACGGCACCAGGTTTGGCCAGATCCTCTGCCAGGGATCCCGATTGTGCGCCGACCCACGGGGGGAAGGGCGGTGCTCCATCAGGCGGCTGAGGATGCAGCAGAGCTGACCTACAGCTTGGTGTTGCCCCTTTCTTACTTGCAAGCCAGGTTGCCCAGTTTGCAGCGGGCCTGGGTGTACGACTTCTGTTGCCGCTTTTGGGTGCAGGGGTTGGCGGAGCTGGGCATTGCCATAGATGAGCCCGCTTTTGCTCACGGCCGAAGCCACCGGGATCCCGGCTACCGCAACAAGACCAGTTGCTTTGCCTCCCGTACCCGTGCTGACTTGAGCTGGCAGGGCAAAAAGCTGATGGGCAACGCCCAACTGTGGCAACCTTGGGGGATCCTGCAACAGGGATCCCTCCTATTGCAACCCAATCTAGAGCTGTGGGAACGGTATCTGCCCGGCTCGCAGGTGATTGGTATCTACGACATTTGCCCCACGGCGCCAGGGATCCCTGCTTTGATCGAACATTTTCTCCAGGCCGCCCGGGAGTGCTTTGAAGTGGAATGGCAAGAAGAAGCCTGGCTCCCTTGGCCGGACTGAGGGCCGGTTGCTGTTAACAATTACTAGCAACAAGAAGCGGCTTGTCTCAACCGTTCCCCAACTCCCCTCTCTCCCTGGGAAAAGGACTGCCAGTCTAGCCGAGACAGCTGTGCTAGAACCTAGGCAGCGCTCAGCCAGGTAAGCCATGCCGAAAGTTTGGGCGGCAGTTTTGCTAGTTGTATCCCTGCTGCCGCAGCCCGCTTGGGCCATTACCCTTGAACAAGTGCCCAACCCCCGCCGTCAGTATGGAGGGTGGGTTTCCGATACCGCCAACATCCTCAGCAGCAGCACCGAAAACGAGCTCAACCGTCTTATCACTCAGCTTGAGCAGCGCACCAGTGCCGAGATGGCAGTGGTTACCGTGCCGAATACTCAGGGATATGCAACACCAAAAGACTTCACCACGCAGCTATTTAACTACTGGGGGATCGGCAAGGCAGGCCAAAACAACGGGGTTTTGTTTCTCATCTCGGTAGGGGATCGGCGGGTGGAAATCGAAACGGGCAGGGGCCTGGTCGCTATCCTCCCCGACAGCCGAGTCCAGCAGATTATCGACCAGCAGATCCTGCCTCGGTTTCGCGATGGGGATTTCGATGGCGGCACTCTGGCGGGGGTGCGGCAGTTGACCTCGGTGTTGCAGGGCCAGCCCGTTGCAAATGTTCCTGCGGCAGCTTCTGAAGTTACCACCTCAACGATTGCAACTTCTTCTGGGGCAGTGGCCCAGGGCATTGATTCTTCCCTGGTGGAAGGGATCCTGCTGCTGCTGGGGATCATCATTTTGGGACTGGGGTGGCAGCGCTCTCGCATGCCCGTCTCTCTAAGGGCTGAGCGAGGGGGAAGACAAGTCCTCTCCCTGACACGCAGAGATCCAAGAACAGGTGCTGTGCTCTCTTCGGTTCAGAGCGACCCCATTCGTCTCTTCCTCTATTCGGGATCCCTCTGCCTTGGCGTGTTCCTAGGATTGTCCAGCGGCAACTGGCTGGGGTTCGCTCTGCCGGTTGTGGCTGCTATGGCCACTGACGGCACCTTGGGCCGGAAGCGTGGGATCCCTTTTCAGCCGGTGGTCTGTCAAGCCTGTGGTCGACCCATGCGACTCATCCAGCCCCAGCTTCTGGATAAGTACCTTCCCCAAGAGCATCGCCTGGCCAGGAGCCGCGGCAGAGCTCGCTACTACGGCTGGTTTTGTCCTACCTGTCAAGGAATAGCTGTGGTTGTGCGCGAAGGCACGCTCTCCCGACACCTTTACTGCCCTCGGTGCCAAGCCCTCACCCTCGACCTCACCACACAGGTTCTCAGGGAAGCCACCTATTCCTCTAGCGGCTTGAAGCTGGAAATCCTGAGCTGTCCTATCTGCGGGTACCGCAGCGAGCGAGAGGTGGTCATCCCCGAGCTCAGCGACACAGACACAGATTCAGACTTCGGTGGAGATTCAGGTGGAGATTCAGACTTCGGTGGCGGTAGCAGCGGAGGCGGCGGAGCGGGCGGCAGTTGGTGAGACCCAACTCTAGAGATTTCTCTATCGATCTGAAAAAGGAGTCGGGCTTCTCTTAAATCCGCCAGGACAGTACAGTGGTAAGGGAGCAGCAATAGAAACTGGCTAAGGACGGATCTCTCATGACCCTCGGAGAAGGCGTACAACTGGTTACGTTTGTGGTGCTATCGGCGATGGCCATTGGCTTCGCGCTAGGCGTGGTTTGGGCCCCCAGCATTGTCTATTCCGGTTTTCTGCTCGGGGGCGTTTTCCTGAGCATGGCCGGGTTGTATCTCCTCTTGAATGCCGATTTTGTGGCCGCAGCCCAAGTTCTGATCTACGTCGGCGCGGTTAATGTGTTGATCCTGTTTGCCATCATGTTGGTGAATCGGCGCTACACCTTTGCCCCCCTGAAGCTGGGCTGGCTGCGCAACGGAGTGACGGCAGTCGTGTGCTTGGGGTTGTTTGCCCTTCTGACGGCGATGGCCCTGAATACCCCCTGGCAGTTAGAGCCAATCCAACCCATGAGCAGTGTTTTGGTGATGGGTGGGCATTTCTTCAGGGAGTATCTGTTGCCTTTCGAGCTGGCCTCTATCCTGCTGTTGATGGCTCTGATCGGTGCTATTGTGCTGGCGCGTCGAGAGTTTGTCATTCCCCAAGCTGGAGAAGGGGATCTGAGCTTGCTGGAGCGGGCCCGACCCCAGCTTGAATCGGAGTCGGAACGGCAAGCAGAGCTGGTGAGCACCCGTTGAAGCTGACTGCTCTCGGCCATAAAACCTAGAGCTTTCCCGAGGCCCCTGTCATTGTGTATCTACATGGAGCTCATCGCGATGTTGCAACTGCAGTTTTTCTTGGTGGTGGCAGCGATTCTTTTCTGCATTGGTATTTACGGATTGATTGTGAGCCGCAATGCGATTCGCGTCCTGATGTCGATTGAGCTGATGCTCAATGCGGTGAACCTGAACTTCATGGCTTTCTCCAACTTTGTCGATTCAGCGATGATTCGCGGCCAGGTGTTCTCGGTGTTTGTCATCACTGTGGCGGCTGCCGAGGCCGCAGTGGGCTTGGCCATCGTGCTGGGGATCTACCGCAACCGCGCCACTATCGATATGGAGAGCTTTAACTTGCTCAAGTGGTAGACTTTTTCGATTGTTTAGTTTGTATCAAGGCAAGGCTGGCTAATTCAAGTGAAGGCCAGAATGCCTGAGTAGAGCAAAGCTCCCAAAACAGGCAGGAAAACCAGCAGACCCAGCCAGCGGGATTTATTCAGGCGGGGTGGAATGGCAAAGATCACCCAGATACCGAAGATCAAGTTGACTAGGGGAATGAAGAAGAGGATCACCCACCAGCCGGGTTTACCAGCAGCTCGACACATCACCCAGATGTTAGCAATCGGGATCCAAGCTAACCAAGCATTCGGCACGTTTAGCTTCTCTCCAATCACCATTAAGGTGTAGCTAAAGAAGGCGTAAAGGGCAACGGCAATCAGCCCTGGTAAAAGCTCATCCATCGTGACCCTCCCACATATTTTTTTGATATTTGCGAATGTCAACTCACTTGTCTCCAGCGTCTCTTTGGTGTCAGAGACAACCCTCGAATCTATACAGCTATAAGGCCAAACCGCAAGAAAACCAACTTTCCAAAGCTGTTCAGGAGCTACTCTGATCCCGCCCACAAAGTTAGCCAAAAGGGATCCCGTTGTCCAGACTTATCTGTCAAGTTTCATCAAGAATTCTGTCAAGTTTCATCAAGAATACAGATCTGACGAATAATCTCTCAAGCACGGGGGGGCAACGGCGGGCATTGGATCCCGGGAACCAGGGATTCCAGCAAGCCGCTACAGGCATCCCAGAGCAGCTCGATCACGT
>NZ_JANSIL010000050.1:0-26155 GCF_047462015.1 Synechococcus sp. R5-13
CCGCCGAGGGGCCTGAAACCCTTGCCCAGAGCGGGATCGACCGGGTCAACGGAAGAATCAGGGTTTGAGGTTTGTCGCCGACCCTGTCGCCAACCATGTTGGTGTAGAAATTAACATGGATCCTGGGGTCGCTGCCTGGATAGGTTGGGGGCTTGGGCCAGCCCTGGGCAATGGGGCTTGCTGGTGGCGTCCGTAGAACAGAGTCTATGAGAGAATCTCTCGGCCCAACCGTGGGAAAAGTGTCGAGCATGTTAAAAGTAGACGAAAATGAGATCTCGATAGGATGCCAGTTTGCCTATCGACTGTTGTCGCTATAGTGGCTGAACACCATGCTGGATCCCCTTTTGGAAGAGAAAATCCGTGAGCAAATCCGCACCCACAAGGTGCTCATCTACATGAAGGGCACCCCGGAAATGCCCCAATGTGGGTTTTCCTATGCCGCCGTTCGTGTGCTGGATAGTTTGGGCTTCCCCTACACGGCGATTAACGTACTCGAGGATCCTGAGATCCGCCAGGGGATTAAAGAGTTTTCCAACTGGCCTACTATCCCGCAGATTTATATTGATGGGGAGTTTGTGGGTGGTTGCGACATCATCCAAGAGATGCACGCCCGCAACGAGCTGCGTCCGCTGGTCGAGGCAGCCTTTGCTAAGGCCACGGCTCAATCTTAAGGGATCCCATCTCATCCAGAGGGGTTGCCATGCTTACCCCCGACTACCTTCGGCAGCACCTGATGGAGAAGCTGCAGGCTCTTCATGTGCAGGTGGAGGATGAGTCCCACCTTCACATCGGCCACGGGGGCGGGACAGGAGGGCACTACCGAGTTCAAGTAGTGTCGCCTTCGTTTGTCGGCAAAACGACCCTACAGCGACATCGCCTGGTGTATGCCGCTCTGGCGGAACACATGGGGCGGAGCATTCATGCTTTGGCCCTGCAAACTTACAGCCCTGAAGAGGTTTCTGCGCAAGGGATCCCTGAGGAGATCAGCTAGCATAGAGGGCAAAATCGCGGCCCCATCAGGGCAGAGGAGGGAGCATGGCAACTCTTTTGGCCACCTGGCTGATGTCAGCCTTGAGTGTAATGATCCTGGCTTGGCTTTTGCCCGGGATCCACGTCTCCGGGTTTGGCGGGGCTTTGGTGGCGGCTCTGGCCATTGGTCTGGTCAATGGTTTGGTTAGGCCGATTCTCCGGCTGATCACCCTGCCGATTACGGTTCTTACCCTGGGTTTGTTTTGGCTGATTTTGAACGGCATTTGTCTAGCCATTGCCGATAAGCTGGCCGGGAATGCTTTCAACATCGATAATTTCGGCTGGGCGTTTATCGGCGCAATTGTACTTTCCATCGTCAGCGGCTTGGTTCAGCAGGTTTTTGAGCAAGGTGTGCAGAACTGACTTCGTCCCCAGCCGTGAGAGGGCAGGGTTTGGTTCAAGATTGCAGGGGGTACGCTAGGGGAACGTCAACACTCAGCCCGACGATAACCAAAACCAACTTTAAGGGATCCCGATAAGCTTTACTCCATTGGCCCTGCCCGCTAAGTTTTTGCCGCAGAACCATAGGATTCTCCACAGATAGCCTGCACAAGATCTGCCAATGGCTAACATCAGCAGGATATTGCGAGCAGGCGTTTGATCTGTGGCTGCTTTATCTAAGCCTAGCAAATCGATAGGAAACCAGTAGGGGATCAAGTTGGTCGATCTGCAACTCAGGAGCTGGTTGGTATGAAGGCGTTGCTGCTCTATCCGCGTTTTCCTCAATCATTCTGGTCTTACAATCGCACCATTGAGATGGTGGGGCTAAAAGCGCTAATGCCACCTCTTGGCTTGATCACCGTTGCTGCTTTGCTGCCCCAACACTGGGAGATTCGCTTTGTGGATCGCAATGTAGCTGATGAAACAGAAGCCGATTGGCAGTGGTGCGATCTGGTGATCTTGTCAGCCATGTTGGTGCAGAAGCAGGATTTCCACGCCCTCATTCGCAAAGCGGTGCAGTTGGGCAAAAAAGTAGCGGTGGGCGGACCCTATCCAACTTCTGTGCCACAGGATGCCCTGGAATCTGGTGCTCACTATTTGGTTTTGGATGAAGGGGAAGTGACCATACCGGCCTTTGTCAAGGCTCTAGAAGCTGGGCAAGAGTCGGGCATTTTTCGGGCCGCGGAAAAACCGGATGTAACCCAAAGTCCTTTGCCAAGGTTTGATCTGCTGCCCATGGATCAATACTTCATGATGTCAGTCCAGTTTTCACGAGGTTGCCCCTTTAATTGTGAGTTTTGCGACATCATCTCTCTTTACGGACGCAAGCCGAGAACCAAAGAGCCAATTCAAATGCTAGCCGAGCTGCAAGCTCTCTATGACTTGGGTTGGCGGGGTTCGGTATTTGTGGTGGATGACAATTTTATCGGCAACCAGCGCAACGTCAAGCGATTTTTACGAGAGCTGATCCCTTGGAGCCAGGAGCGCAATTACCCATTTACCTTTATGACAGAGGCTTCGGTTAACCTGGCCGAAGATGAAGAACTGATGAGGTTAATGGTAGAGGCGGGTTTCTATGCTGTCTTTTTGGGCATTGAGACTCCAGACCAAGACAGCTTACAGATGACCCAAAAGCTCCAGAATACCCGCCACCCTTTGGTGGAGGCCTGTCGCAAGATCAACGAGGCCGGACTGCTGATCTATGCTGGGTTTATTCTGGGCTTTGATGGAGAGCGGCCAGGAGCAGGGGAGCGCATTCAGGCTTTTGTCGAGCAAACCGGTATTCCTCAGCCAATGCTGGGCATTTTACAGGCTTTGCCAAACACACAGCTCTGGAATCGCTTGAAGAAAGAGGAACGGTTGCTGGAAGGGATCGGCGTGACTGAGTTTGGCGATCAAAATACACTGATGAACTTTATTCCCACTCGTTCTCTATCGGAGATTGCTCAAGAATATCTGGAAAGTTTTTGGAAATTGTATGATCCTGCGCGATATTTATCTCGCTGCCTGCAACAATGCCTGAATATCGGCATCAAAGATGGCCGGCGGCAAATGATGAAGCTGCCCCTTCGCAAAGGGATCCACCTGCTTCTACAACTCATCTGGCGGCAAGGGATCCTTCATCCCGAAATCCGCGCCCAATTTTGGCGGCAGCTATGGACGATTTGGCGACAGAAACCGAGCCTGCTGAACCTATATTTGGGCCTCTGCGCTGCAGGAGAACACTTTTGGGAATATCGGGAATTGGCCCGCGCCCGGCTTACCCAGCAACTGGGATACGATCCTTTGCTGGCCAGCTCATCTTGACAGTATTTCTGGGGGAATGGTCTATCGATAGAGGATGCCCGGATGGGGCCTATGCGGCGACGACAGTTGGGGGCGATGGTGCTGGGATCCCTGTGGGCTGTTTGGGGAGGCTCTCGGCAGGCCCAAACGTCCGGGCGCGGAGATTGGCTGGCCGTGGAGCTGTTCAGCCGCTGGAGTGCGGATCCCTTGGCCGAGTTGGAGCTGATGGGCCCTTTTGTTTTGAATCAGCAGCCTTTTCCAACAGGTGCCTGGAAGTTACAGGTGCGCCGCCAAGAGCTCCTGCTGACCGGGCCGGGACAGCCTCGTCGCTACCAGGGATCCCTTTGGCTACAGGGGGGAGCCCTGCGCCCCTTCGCAGGGGAGGAGCGTCGCTATCGGGGTTGGGTACAGATTTGCCCGGAGGGTTCAGGTCGCCTGCATCTGGTGAACTGGGTGAAGTTGGAAGACTATCTGCTGGCTTTGGTGCCCAGCGAAATGCCTGCCGACTGGCCAGCTGCCGCCTTGCAGGCGCAAGCCATCTTGGCCCGCACTTTGGCCATTCCCCATCTGCACCCCGGCCCCAGAAGAGAATGGCCCTCTACCTCGATAAGGCTATTGCAGGATTCCACCGCCCACCAGTTTTATGGTGGCCTGGCCTATGAGACGGCGGCGACCACTGCTGCGGTGCGGGCAACCCGAGGGCAGATCCTAACCCATGCCGGCCAGCCGATAGAGGTTCTGTTTCACTCCACCTGTGGGGGCCACACCAGCGCCAATCAGGATATTTTTGCCCCACCCGCCCGCCCCTACCTACAAGGGGTGATCTGTGACGGGTGTCGCGCCTCTCCCTTCTATGGCCCTCACAGCGTCCGGCTCAGCCGACGGGAGTTGGAGCCAGCCTTCGGCAACGGCGATCTGGAGATTGTGCAGTCGGATCCCTGGGGTCGCCCCCTGCGCATCCGCGTTGGATCCCAACTGTTGACCGGCCAAGAGTTTGTGCTGCGCCTTGGCCAAACCCTGGGTTGGGGGATCCTCCCCAGCAACCGCTTCACGTGGGAACGTCTCCAGCCAAAGGCCGGCCAGCAGGAAGTGTACCTTTTTACCTATCGCGGAGCCGGGCATGGGGTGGGACTGTGTCAGTGGGGATCCCGCGGCTTGGCCGAGCAGGGCTACACAGCGCCGCAAATCCTCAATCACTACTTCCCCGGCACCCAGGTGATAACGTTGAGCTGAAGGTTGTTGATCCCGACTTCAACTCTCATTTACTCCCGTGTCCCTTGCACACCCCCATCGTCGCCATCCTGCCTACTGCTACTGCAGTGAGCTGGAACACGCCCAGATTCCCAAGCGCCAGCAGCAGGATCCCTTGCCGTTTGCAGAAGCGATGCGGGTGCATTGCCAATCGGGAAGCCGCCGTGGCCGCTGCTTGCGGCCCTTGAAGCAGTTGTGTCGTCAGCAAAGCTGCTACATAGCCGATCCCTGAGCCACCTTGAGCAGGCGACCTTGGGCCATCGCACCCCAAGAAGCTGACCTCAGGCGGGGGCTTTGGGGGTGATCTTCACAATGGTGGGACGGGATCCCACCTGAGCTGACCCATTCGCTTGGGCTTGCGGCTCTTTGGCCATCCCGCCGCCGGTGGAAGTGGTTTGCGCTTTACGCCGCTTCTGCGGCACAGCATTTCCGGCCTGCTGGGCTGTAGGGCTGCTGGAGGCAGTTTTGGCTTGGGTTTTACTGACCGAGGAGCCCGCTTTGCCGGTCGAGCGGCTTTTCCCCTTGACCTCTGCAGAAGAGACTTCTTTTTCAGCCAGCACCTGCAGGGCCATTTCCAGGGTAACCGCTTCGGCAGGGATCCCTTTGGGCAAAGAGGCATTGACCTTGCCATGTTTGACATACAGCCCATAGGGGCCGTCGTGCAGATGAACCGGCTCGCCATCCTCAGGATGGGATCCCAGCTCCCGCAAGGGCTTGGCCGAGGCGCGCCCACGGCCTTTCTTGGGCTGGGCCAACAACTCCAGCGCCCGCTCCAGGCTGATGGTCAGCACATCCTCATCGGCGGGCAGAGAGCGGAAATCGCCATCGCAGACCACGTAGGGGCCGAAGCGGCCAATGCCGGCCTGCACCTTTTTCCCCGATTCCGGGTGTTCCCCCAAGGTGCGGGGCAAGCTCAGCAACCCCAAGGCAATCTCTGGCGTAACCTGATCCGGTTTCAGCCCTTTGGGCAGGGAGGTGCGCTTGGGTTTTTTGTTGTCCTCAGAAACTTCTCCCAACTGCACATAGGGGCCATAGGGGCCCTGCGGGATCACATAGATTGGCTCCTGGGTTTCCGGGTGAAAGGCAATGGGCTTGGGGCCTTCTTGCTTCCGCTGGATCAGCTCCGCAATGTGTTCTGGGCTCAGATCGGCGGGGGGAATATCCTCCGGCAGGTTGGCGCGCACCTCTCCAGACTCAGTTTCAACTGCTACATAGGGGCCATAGGGGCCAATGCCGATCTTGACAGGCAGGTTCTCCAGATGGATGGAGCGGGCCAGGCCGGAATCAATTTCCAGCTCGCGCGCCTTCACCTGTCCCTCGAGACCCTGCTCGCCCAAGAAGAAATGGCGCAGATAGGGCAGCCACTCCGCCTGTCCAGAAGCAATGTCGTCCAGCGTTTGCTCCATCTCGGCAGTGAAGCGGGTATTCACCAGGTTGGGAAAGTATTTTTCCAGTAGCTCGGTGACTGCAAAAGCCGTGTAGGTGGGCACGAGGGCACTTCCCATCGGCCTGACGTAGCCACGGCTCATGATCGTATTCAAGATGGTGGCGTAGGTGCTGGGGCGGCCAATGCCCTCACTTTCCAACACCTTGACCAAGGAGGCTTCCGTATATCGGGCTGGAGGCTGGGTTTCGTGGGCAACGGGTTCCAGCTTCTGGCAGCGGAGGGGATCCCCCTGCCGCAACAGAGGCAGATGCACCTCCCGATCTTCCAAAGCCGCCTCTGGGTCGTCGGATCCCTCCACATAGGCGCGGAAAAAGCCGGGAAAATCGATGCGCTTGCCGCTGGCCCGGAACACCGCATCGTCTACGGCGATGAGTACGATGGTGTGGGTCTGCCGCGCCTCAGCCATTTGGCTGGCGACGGTGCGCTTCCAGATCAGGTCGTAGAGGGCCAGCTCCTGGCCGGAGAGGGGGGTTTGGCTGGGCAGGCGAAACTCTGATCCAGCAGGACGAATGGCCTCGTGGGCTTCTTGCGCCCCTTTGGTTTTGGTGGTGTACTGACGGGGCTCGGGGCTGAGATATTCTCTGCCGTACATCGACTCCACGCAGGCGCGGGCAGCGCGGATGGCCTGCTCCGACAGGTGGACCGAATCGGTGCGCATGTAGGTGATGTAGCCCTCTTCGTAGAGCTTTTGGGCAATGCGCATCGTCTGCTGGGCCGACAGGTGCAGCTTGCGGTTGGCCTCCTGCTGCAGGGTGGAGGTGGTAAAGGGAGGGGCAGGTTTGCGGGTGGAGGGGCGCTCTTCCACAGAGCTGACGATCCAGGCTTTTCCCAGCAAGCGATCCCGCAGGGCCTCGGCCTGGGCCTGATCCAACAACACCACATCCCGCCCGGCAATGAGCTGGCCGGTGCTGGGATCGAAGTCTTGCCCATTGGCCAGGCGTTTGCCACCCAAGCTCACCAGCTCTGCCGAAAAGACAGCCTGCCGCTCCTGGGAGGCAGTGCTCGGCTGCAGCTCTGCCTTCAGAGCCCAGTAGGAGGCTTTTTTGAAGGCCCGCCGCTCCCGCTCCCGATCCACCAAAAGCTTGACCGCCACCGACTGCACCCGCCCTGCCGAGAGTTTGGGGGCAATTTTTTTCCACAGCAGCGGCGACAGGGTATAGCCCACCAGGCGATCCAAGATGCGGCGGGTCTCCTGGGCACGCACCAGTTGTTCATCCACCTCACGGCAGTTTTGCAGCGCCTCCTGAATGGCCTCGCGGGTAATCTCGTGGAACACCATGCGGCGAGTGGGCACTTTGGGTTGCAGCACCTGCTGCAAGTGCCAGCTAATGCTTTCCCCTTCGCGGTCTTCGTCGGTGGCCAGGATCAGCTCGTCCGCCTTCTTGAGCGCTTCCTTCAGCTCCTTGACCACCTTTCTTTTGTCCTTGGGGATGACGTAGAGGGGCTCGAAGTCGGCGTGGACATTGACCCCCAGGCGGCTCCACTCTTCTCCTTTCAATTCTTCTGGAATTTCAGATGCCGAATCGGGAAGATCCCGCACATGTCCCATCGAGGCCTGAACCTCATACCCCGCAGGCAAGAACCCACGGATGGTACGGGCTTTGGTGGGAGATTCGACAATGACCAGCTTAGGCATAATTGAGGTTGGCAGCAATCGGCTTAGGTTGTCGCATTTCCCGCCCCAAGGATTGGGCGGGCCAGCATACACTGCAAGAGGTGCTTAAGATAGACAGCCTACTTTTCTGGAGCGTAGCAAGTCTACCTGCGCTTGACCAGCCGTCATCGGCGATGATCCGAGCGGTCTGGCCCCATCTGGCTGCTTTGCAGGACGATGAAACTACACCATTTTTCCATTCGCACCGCCGATATCTTCCGCTCCATCGCTTTTTACGAGGGGCTGGGCTTTGCGGTGGAAGAACGCTTTACTGCCGGGATCACGCTGGCCTGCTGGATGCGCGGCCCCTGGGGGCGTTTGGAGCTGATGCAAGTGCCGCAGCCCCATCCTGCCCCGGATCCCTTTGGGGATCCCCACTATGTGGGCTACTATCACCCCGCTTTTGAGGTGGGCCCCGAATGGGGATCCCTGGCCAACTACCTAGAACATTTGCGAGCGCAAGTGCCCCTTACCCTGCTGCTGCCGCCCCAGCTCCAGCAAATTGGGGGCCAGGTCTATGAAGTGGCGTTCATCGCCGATCCCGATGGCCTGCCGATCGAGCTCATTCGTCCCCAGGGATCCTCAGGAGAGAGTCTGCCCCAACGCCCAGAGGACATTAATAAATAGTTGGATAACTAGTTGATGGGTTAGAGGATCTAATTTGGGTGGGAGCGGTCGTTCCCCCTTGTCCAGATCCTGGAGAGCCAACCCTAAAGCTAAGCTAGTAGAGCTTCTGGGGAACTTGAGAGAAGGGTTTGTTGGCCGCTTGTCAGTTCAGCCTCACCTGATATGAAAGCTCAGCTTCCGGTGACGATTTTGACAGGTTTTTTGGGCAGTGGCAAAACCACGCTGCTCAAGCGCATCTTGGAAGAGGAGCATGGGTTGCGCATTGGGGTTATCCTCAACGAGTTTGGCGAGATTTCCATCGATGGCGAGTTGGTCAACATGCCCGAGGGGGGGCTGATGCAGCTCAACAATGGTTGCCTCTGCTGCACGGTGCGAGAGGATTTTGAACGGGCGGCCCGCCAGCTGCTCCAGCATGCCCAGGCGTTGGACTATCTGGTGGTGGAAACCAGCGGCGTGGCGGATCCCAGGCAGGTGACCGAGCTATTTGTGCAGAGGGTCTTTCATGAGGAGTTGCGCCTGGATGGCGTGGTGACCTTGGTTGACGGTGCCGAATACTGGCGCAATTTCCAGCGCTCGCAAACCGCCGCCCACCAGATCGGCAGCGCTGACATTTTGTTGCTCAATAAGGTGGATTTGATCGACGAAGCCGAACGAGAGCGGATCCTTCTCGATCTGCGCCGCTACAACCCCGCTGCCCCTTGCCTGCTCACCACCCATGCCCAGGTGCCTCTGGCCCGCATCTTGGATGTGCATGCCTTCCGCCCAGAATTGTGGGATCCCAGGCTCCCCAATGCAGAGACTGAGGCCCACCATAGCCATCACCTCGAGGAAGACGGGATCCAATCGGTGAGCTTTCAACTGCAGCAGCCGCTGGATTTGGCGGCTTTTCGCGATTGGCTACAAGACATGCCCGAGACCCTTTTTCGCGCCAAGGGGGTGCTGTGGGTTGTGGATGAGCCGCAGCGGGTTATCTTTCATCAGGTGGGCCAGCGGCAAACCCTTTTTCTGGAACGGGACTGGGATCCCGATGAGCCCCGCTTGTCCAAAATTGTGTTGATTGGCAAAGGGCTGGAGCCGGAACAGCTGGCTGCCGGCCTCAGCCGGGTGTGCGGGGCAACCGCCGCTGGCTAAGGATCCTCTTCAGTTTTTTCGGTTTTTGGATTGGGTGACCTGGGATGGCTCGCAGCAAACTTTCAGAGCAAGAACAACAGCAAATTGTTAGCGCCTACCGCGGCTCGGCAGCGACCGCCGTCGAATTGGCGGAGCAATTTCAGGTGAGCATCACCACCATCACCCGCGTGTTGAAGGAAAATATCGCTGCCGATGAGTATCAGCGGTTGATCCATCTCAAACGCTCGGCTGCCCGCCGCAAAGACATGGGGGAAAAAGTTGCTGTTGGCAGGATCCCAGCCCCAGAGCAGCAGATTTTGCCGCTGGAGCCGGAGCTGCCTTTTTCATCTCCCTCGCTGCAGCCGAACGCAAACGACGAAGGCGAGGATAACACCGCTGGAACAGAGTCTCTGCCAAAACTGCCCCCAGAAGAACTGCAGTTGGCGGCTGAGCTTCAGGAAGATGTGGAGGATGTCGGGGAAGAGGATGAGGAAGAGACCGAAGAAGACCGTGACCTCGAAGACGAGGATGAGGACGACCCTGACTATCTCCTAGAAGATGAAGATGGGCCAGAAGAGGATCCCCTCACCGATCCCAGCTATCAAATTCAGGTATTACCCCTGGAAGAGCTCACCCTACCGGAAACCTGCTATGTCGTTGTTGACCGCTACCAAGAACTGACCACCCGCCCTCTCAAAGAATTCTTTGGCTCGGGATCCCTGCCCATCGAAGGGATGGATAACGCCAATACGCTGCCGATTTTCGACAGCCACAAGGTGGCCCGCCGCTTTTCCGAAATGAGCCGTCGGGGCAGCAACACCTACCCGCCCTACCGGGTGATCCAGTTTCCCGGCTACATCCTGGAGATTGTGCGCACCCAACTGCAAAAGAAAGGCATCACCCATCTGCTCATGGATGGGCAGATCTACAGTCTTTGACAGGATCCTCAAGCTCAGAAGTGGGGGACTCCTGTTACTGGCGCAGGTTGGCAACACTACGTGAACGCCAGCCGCACTTCCTGTTTTAGCCTACCTCGCCACAGCAGCAGTACCCGTCTCTTCGGACATTTGGACTGCCCCCGCCCCCACGGGCTTATGGATCGCTCCTCAGCTCCCCACTCACACTGATGGAACCAAAGGCTCATGCCGTGACATACTCCCGCACTCATGCTGATGCAAAGCGCTCCGCGCCGCTAAAGCGAGAGAGGGCCGGGCTTCTCGGCGGCCTAGCTAAGCCTTGTAGCAGGCAGAAATACGCAAAGTTTGTGATCATTCCACAGCCGTCGCCGCGTATTCCAGCTCCTCTTCCACCACTTCCGGTGGGGCCTCTGCCGCTTGTCCTTGCTTAGCGGCCAGCAGTTGCTCACGGTACTTGGCTGCCATTTCCTCAGCCTTCTCGTAAACCAGCTTGGGATCCCGAATCATGTCGCCGGGATTGGGCTCCAGTTGCTTGGTGGACAGCGAGATCCGCCCCCGCTCCGCATCTAGATCGATGATCATCACCTTCACTTCGTCGTTGACGTTGAAGACGCTGTGGGGCGTGTCAACATGATCGTGGGAGATCTCGGAAATGTGCAGCAGGCCGGAGACGCCGCCAATATCGATAAAGGCACCATAGGGCTTGATGCCCCGCACCGTGCCGACCACCACCTCGCCCACTTCCAGCTTGTTCATCTTCCGCTCCACCAAGGCGCGGCGATGGCTCAACACCAAGCGGTTGCGGTCTTCGTCCACCTCTAAAAACTTCAGGGGCAGCTCTTCGCCCACCAGCTCTTCTTTTGGCTTGCGGGTGCTGATGTGGGATCCGGGGATAAAGCCCCGCAGCCCCTCAATCCGCACCAGGGCTCCACCTCGGTTGGTGGCAAAAATGGTTGAGCGAACGGTGGCATCTTCTTTCTGGAGCTGCCGTACCCGTTCCCAGGCCCGCATGTACTCGATGCGACGGATGGAAAGAGTGAGTTGTCCCTCTTCGTTTTCTTCGGTGAGGATAAAAAACTCGCGGGTTTCTCCCGGCTGCAGCATCTCGTGCGGGTCTTCCAGGCGGCTAATCGACATCTCCTGGAGCGGCAGAAAGGCAGCCGTTTTGGCCCCAATATCGATCAAAGCACCGCGTGGCTCCACCGAGAATACTGTACCCGCCACAATTTCGCCAGGGCTGAAGTGATAGTCGTACTTATCCAGAAGGGCGGCAAAGTCTTCAGTGGTAAAACCTACATCGGCAGCAGTGAATCGACTCATAGGGGTGCAGTAACAGATCAGTTGCGCGGGATAAAGGGTAGAAGGCCAATCGAGTTTGGCAGGATCCCACTTCCACTTTCCCACCTGGGGAGGATGTGGCTGGGAAATACCATCGTAGCTTAGAGGAGCGTCTTTTGTGGCAAGTTTTCCGGGGATCTTGCCAAGCTGGAAGATAGAAGATTTGGAGGAAGAGCAATTGCACTTTATCGACCAAGCCGAAATTGAAGTGCAAGGGGGAAATGGCGGAGATGGCATCGTTGCCTTCCGCCGTGAAAAGTATGTGCCGGCTGGGGGGCCATCCGGCGGCAATGGCGGGCGGGGCGGCTCGGTGATCTTGGTGGCCGATCCCGGCCTGCAAACTCTGTTGGATTTTCGCTTTCAACCGGTGATCAAGGCGGAACACGGGGCCAAAGGGGGGCCCAACCATCGCAGCGGGGCCAGTGGTGCGGATCGGCTGGTGCGGGTGCCCTGCGGTACTGTGGTGTTCAATGCGGAGACGGGGGAATTGTTGGGCGATCTGGTGGGCAAGGGGGATCAATTGCTGGTAGCCCGTGGGGGCAAAGGCGGCTTAGGCAATGCCCATTTTTTGAGCAACCACAATCGCGCCCCCCGCCAATTCACCAAGGGCGAAGCGGGAGAACGGGTGCGCCTGCGCCTGGAGCTGAAGTTGATCGCCGAGGTGGGCATTGTCGGCCTGCCCAATGCGGGCAAGTCCACTCTGATTTCGGTGGTCTCCTCTGCCCGGCCCAAGATTGCTGACTACCCCTTCACCACGTTGCAGCCCAATTTGGGGGTGGTGCCCCATCCATCGGGAGATGGGGTGGTGTTTGCCGATATTCCGGGGCTGATCGAGGGGGCGCACTTGGGGGTGGGGCTGGGCCATGAGTTTTTGCGCCATGTGGAGCGTACCAGGGTACTGATTCATTTGGTGGATGGCACGGCGGCGGATCCCGTCAAGGATTACCAGGTTATTCAGCAGGAGCTGCGCGCCTACGGCCACGGGTTAATCGATAAGCCACAAATCCTGGTTTTGAACAAGATCGATGTTCTGGATCCCCAGCAGGTTGCCGAGCGCGCCCAGAGGCTGTCTGCTGCTGCCGGCACTTCGGTGGTGACCATTTCTGCGATTGCCAAGCAGGGGCTGGATGCCCTCTTGCAGCGGGTGTGGCAGTGCCTGGGTCGGGGATCCCAACAGCCTGCGCAGTTGGATCTTGTGGGGGCAAAATCCATCCAGTCCTAGGGCAGAAGAATCTTAGAATGGGAAAGCCCCTGCCTTCCCAGAACCCAGAGACGAGTGGCTATGTATATCTCGGCGGAGGATCTGCCACCGGATTTGCGTCAGATCATGTTGGCTGTTGAACAGGCGGCCCAGGCGAGGGCGGGAGCGTGTGTGGAGCTGCTGATGCTCCTGCGGCTGCTGGAGGAGTTGCACCGCGCGATCCTGGAAGGTGCCTTTCGGGAGTCTTTGCCCAACACCCGTCAAGCTCTGTATCGGGTGCTTCAGGATTTGGAAGAAGCCGGCGACTGGCCCTATCTGCCCCGTCTGCACATCCAAGCCCTGATGCAACAACTGAAGGACTGGCCCGAATCTCAGGGATCCCCGCCCGCGTCGGTGCCACCGACCCCCCGCCCTCTTGTGGAAAACCCCCTGGGGGGTAGCTGCTCCCAGTCTTGACCTCTTCCCTTCTGCCCGATGGCCGAGTACTTTAAGCTGCATCCGCAACAGCCCCAGGCCCGTTCCATCCGGCGGATTGCGGCGGCTTTGCGGGAGGGGGCGGTGATGCTTTACCCCACCGATACAGTCTATGCCATTGGCTGCGATGTGACCCACAAACAAGCAGTGGAGCGGGTACGCCGTATCAAGCAGCTCTCCAACGACAAGCCTCTTACCTTTTTGTGCCCTTCTCTCTCACGCATTGCCCACTATGCCCAGGTAACCGATTCGGCCTATCGGCTGATGCGGCGGCTGATCCCGGGCCCGTTTACGTTTCTGTTGCCGGCCACCAAGCTGGTGCCCAAGTTGGTGATGGAGCCCAAGCGGAAAACCACCGGCATCCGCGTGCCCGATTCTGCCATTTGTCAGGCTTTGCTGGAAGAGTTGGGCAATCCAATTGTCTCCACCTCTGCCAAGCTGGGGGGGGATCCCGTCGGATCCCTGGACTTAAGTTCTGGGCAAGCCTGGGAGTGGGAAAGCGACCCCTGGGATGAGGGTGGGATCTTTGCGGCTGAGGAAATGCGGCAGTTGGAAAAACAGGTGGATCTGGTGCTGGATGACGATGCCCCCCGTCGGGCCAAGGTCTCTACGGTAATTGACTTGACGGGATCCGAGCCGCTGGTGGTGCGGGCCGGGCTAGGGTATGAGCAGGTGGCAGATCTAAATCTGAAACCCGTAGAAGAAGACGGTTGAGGGCAGCCGGATCTGGCGTTCTCTAAAATGGGGTTGATGCCTTGGAGTGTGCTCATGGCCCTGGCTCAGCAAAAATCGGCTCTGCTGCACCTACTGGAGGCGACCGACCGGGGCCGGAAAGTTTCCCCTGACCAAAAAGCCCAGATTTTGTCTCAAATTGCCGTCCTAGAAGCGCTCAACCCCACCCCCAAGCCAACATCGGCTCCTGAAGGGTTGGAGGGGAACTGGCTCACCCTATTTACCACGAGCACAGCTCTGCTGCGGCTGGCACAGTTGCCTTTTTTGACCACCGGCGAGATCTACCAGTGTATTCGGGCCAAGGCTGGACGGGTCTTCAACGTGGCGGAGATCCAGGGATCCGGTTGGCTGGAGGCTTGGATGCCACGGGGAGTCTTGGCTGTATCAGCGCGCTTTTACCCCGAATCTGAGCGCCGGGTGAGGGTGATTTTCGAGCGATTGGTGCTCGGATCCCAAGCTTTGATGAGCTACGAGATCGAGAGTTTTCTCTATTTGCTCGAGCGGGCTCCGGAGCGGATCCCGGCTATTCAAATCGATATCCGCCGCCGCGAGCCAACGGGTTGGCTGGATATCACCTATTTGGATGAAGACTTGCGGCTGGGTCGGGGCAGCGAGGGGAGTGTATTTGTTCTAAAGCGGGTCGGCTAGTCGGAGGATCCAGAGGACTCCGTTTCCGCCCTTTCGTGAGATGGGTTTTGGGTTAGGGTGGAGCTTATTTCCTGTAGAACTTGCAAGGCGCGGTAGGACTCTCGCAAAGTTTGCAGCTCCTGTTGAGTTTGCTCCAGTTGCCGGGCCCATTCTGCCTGTTGGGAGCGCAACTCTCGATTTTCCAATTTTTTGCGCTGCAGGATGCGCTTGAGTTTTTGCTGCTGCTGCTGGAGTTGAGCCCGCTCTGCTTCTGCGTGTTGCAGTTGGGTCCTTTGGCGTTCCAATTCTATTTTCAGGGTGGTGACCTGGGATTGAAGTTGGCGGAGCTTTTGGCGCAGCGCTTGCTCTGGCGTGGGTTTGGTCGACTCGGAGCTTGGAGAAGGGGAAGATGTTTGTAGGTTTTGCAGATGCTGTTGTAACTGTTGGGCTTGGGCCTGCAGGACTCGAGACCGTTGCTGCTCGCTGCGCAGTTGGGCTTGGGCGCGTTCACAGGTCTGGATTTCGGCTTTCACCCGCTGCTTGATGCGGTCAAGGATCTTTTGATGGCGGAGCTGGGTTTGCCGGATCTCCTGAGCCACCTGCCAAGGGCGAGGATCCCCCTTAGGTTGTCGTGGCTCGCCGCCGTGGTCGGCAGGATCAAAGGGAGATAGGGTCGCCACCAGCGATTCTCGAAAGTCGCTCCAGGAAGCCGATTGCAGACCCATCTGAACCACCCGCCAGGCCCCATAGGAGGCCCCAGCGGCAGCCAGGATCCCAGGGATCCCGGCCAGGGAGAGGGAAACCTTGGGCAGGGTGGGCAGGATCTGATCCAGCAGCCCCACCACCAGGGCGAAAACAAAGATCCCGCTCCCCGCGGCAGCGGCACCTGAAACCCAAGAGGAGCGGGAGAGCATCATCGTTTTTTCGTCATCACAACCGCTAGAGCGGGAAAACCAGGTTCAAAAATGGCCTGTCTGCACTCAGTTTATCCCGCCAGCAGCCTCTGTTTCCCTCTTAGGGCACCTGCCATGCCCGTTGGTGGTAGCCCTCTAATTGGGCCCAGGGATCCCCAGCCGCTGCGTGGGTGTGGCCGTGCTGAGGGTGATGGTGAGAATGAGGGTGGTGATGGGATCCGTGCCCGTGATGGTGGTCATGAGGCTCGTGAGGGTGGTGATGGCTGGATCCAGCTCCAACCTCTGCGCTCACGGCCAGGCGAAACTTGCACAGGTGGCAGTTCATCGGGGTTTGGCCCTGCAGGGCTTCCTGCTCCAGTTGCTGCAGGCTGTGCAGCACCGTATCCACAAGGCCCAATTCCGGCAGCATCAGCCAGTCGATTTCCGGCTGTCGTTGTCGTTGTTTCTCCACTGCCGCCTCGATTTTTTTCACCAACACCCCCGTAAACAGAAAGTAGGGCAGCACGATCACCCGACGCGGCTGCCAGGACGAGGCCCGCTCCAACCCCACAGGCAGGCGGGGATGGGTAATGCCGATAAAGCAAGTTTCCACAGCGGCAAACCCAGATCCTTCCCAAAGCAACCGGGCCAGTTTACAGGCTTCGGCATTGGCCTCGGGATCGCTGGAGCCGCGACCCACAAATAGGAGCACGGTTTCTGCCTCTGGGATCCGCCGCGGTTGGGCAGCTATCAGAGCAGCCAATCGGTCTCGCAGCAGTTGCAGGATCTCGATGCGGATCCCCAGCGGCCCACCGTAACGAATGCGCAACTGGGGATAGAGGGCCTGCAGGCGATCCAGTTCCATCGTCACATCGAACTTGTTGTGGCGGGCCCCAAACAGCAACAGCGGCAGGGCCACGATCTCCTGCCACCCTTGGGCCAAGCACTGCTCTACCCCCTGGGCAATGGTTGGCTGGGTCAGCTCCAGAAAGCAGGGGATCACCGGTCGATGGGGAGTGAGGGATTGGTAAGCCTGGGCTAGCTCCAGAAAGGCTTGCTGCCCTTGGGGGTCGCGGGATCCGTGGCCGATGAGCAACAGGGGCAGGGGGACAACAGGAGACTGCCCAACCGCAAGCGGAGGGGAAACACTGAGGGTATTCAACACAAAAAACTCCGTTCCTTGTGAATCGCAAGGGGTACAGGACAACGGCAGGT
Source organism: Synechococcus sp. R5-13 (assembly GCF_047462015.1). Taxonomy (NCBI): domain Bacteria; kingdom Bacillati; phylum Cyanobacteriota; class Cyanophyceae; order Synechococcales; family Synechococcaceae; genus Synechococcus; species Synechococcus sp. R5-13. Next base: position 16,742 of record NZ_JANSIL010000050.1, read on the forward strand.
GGGTGTTCTGGCTGAGGGAGGGATCCCATCACAGTTGCGTCACAGTGGCGGACTTGCACCGCGCTTTCCCCAGTCTGCCTGAGCCTTTTAGGTTAGCTTGCCGCTTGTCGTTCACCAAGCCCCCTGGGGGGGATGTCCTTGTCTGCCAGAAGATAGCCCTGAGGCATGAGCGGTACGGCAGACTCATGCTCAAAGGGCAGCAAAACTGTTGCCGCGCTAATCCCCCTTGCCCCTGGGAGAGGGCCTAACGCCGGCCCGCTGGTCTGGGGGGCTGAAAGTGTCGCAGGCGCAGGGCATTGGCGACCACCGAAACGGAACTCAGGGCCATGGCTGCCCCCGCCAGCATAGGGTTGAGCAACCAGCCTGTGAAGGGATAGAGCGCCCCAGCGGCAATCGGGATCCCCAGCGTATTGTAGATAAAGGCGAAGAAGAGGTTCTGGCGGATGTTGTTGAGGGTGGCCCGGCTGAGTTGAATGGCTGTGGCGACTCCCCGCAGATCCCCCGACATGAGGGTAATATCGCTGGCGGCCATCGCCACATCCGTACCTGTACCAATGGCGATCCCCACATCAGCTTCTGCCAGAGCCGGAGCATCGTTAATGCCATCTCCCACCATCGCCACCCGCCGTCGCGGTTGTCTTAGGCTGCGTATGTAAGCTGCCTTCTGATCCGGACGGACTTGGGCAATTACCCGCTGAATGCCTGCCTGCCGAGCAACCGCTTGGGCCGTGGTGGGGTTATCCCCGGTTAGCAGGATCACCTCTAGACCCATCTGTTGCAGCTGTTGCACTGCCTCAGGAGAGGTGGGTTTAAGCGGATCGGCAATGGCCAACAGCCCCACCAGGCTCTGGGATTGGGCTACGCCGATCACCGTTTTGCCCTGGCTTTCCCAATTCTGAACCCGCTCTGACCAAGAGGGATCCCAGGGGATCCCCATCTCCTGTAGCCAGCTCAGCCGACCGATGCGGATCCACTGATCTTCCACCCAGGCTTCTGCCCCACTGCCTATCCTTGCCTGAAAATGCTGGGCAGGAGGGATGGCAATTTTTTCCGCTTCGGCTTTCTGCACCACCGCCTGGGCCAAAGGGTGTTCCGAGTGCCGCTCTACTGCCGCTGCCAGGCGCAACACCGTCAGGGGAGAGGAGCCGTTAGCCCAAATATCGGTGACGGTAGGGCGACCTTCGGTCAGGGTGCCGGTTTTGTCCAAGACCACCGTGCGCAAGTCGTGGGCCAATTCCAGGCTGTCGGCACTTTTCACCAGGATCCCCAATTCTGCCCCTCGTCCCGTGGCCACCAGGATCGAGGTGGGGGTCGCCAACCCCAGCGCGCAAGGGCAGGCGATGATCAGCACCCCAATTGTGTTCACCAAGGCCAGCGTCAGGTTGTCCGCCAGCACCCACCAGAGCACAAAAGTTAGAACTGCCACCCCGATCACTGCCGGCACAAACCAGGAGGTGACCCGATCCGCCAACTGTTGAATCGGAGCTTTGGATCCCTGGGCTTCCTGCACCAGGCGCACGATCTGGGCCAGAACCGTGTCTTTGCCCACCCGCCGCGCCTCCATCACAAAGCTGCCCGTCTGATTCAGCGTTGCCCCAATCACCTCATCCCCCGCCGACTTGAGTACAGGCAGGCTCTCGCCGGTCACCATCGACTCGTCGAGGGTGGAGGATCCCTCTAGAATGACCCCATCCACCGGCACCTTCTCGCCGGGGCGCACCCGGATCCAATCCCCCACCTGCACCTCCCGAATGGGGACATCCTGCTCCACCCCCTGGCGGATTACCCTCGCCGTTTTCGGTTGCAGCCCGATCAGCTTGCGAATGGCCTCAGAGGTTTGCCTTTTGGCCCGTTGCTCCATCCACTTGCCCACCAGAATCAGGGTGGTGACCACCGCCGACACCTCATAATAGACATCCGGGTGCAGTCCCTGCCGATGGAAAGAGTCGGGGAAAACCGTTGGGAAAATGGAATAGAAGAAAGCCGCGCTCGTCCCTAAGGCCACCAGCGTGTTCATATCCGCTGAACGCCGTTGCCAAGCAGCCCAGGCTCCCCGGTAAAAATGCCTGCCCACCCAAAACTGCACCGGAGCCGTCAGCAGCAACTGCAACCCAGGATTGTGCAGCCACATGGGAAAGCCCGGGATGTCCATCCCCAGCATCATCGGCAGGGATCCGATCACCAGCACCGTGCTGATGCCCACCCCCATCGCCACCTTCAGCTTCAATTCCCGTTCTGCGGCCCGTTGGGCGATCCGCTCTGGATCCGACAGATCGTCCAGTTGCCAATCCTCTTGGATGAGGCGCGCCCGATACCCCACCCGCTCCACCGCCCGAATCAACGCCTGCGGATCCACCAGCCTGGGATCCCCTTTGACGGTGGCCTGCTCACTGGCAAAATTCACTGATCCGTGGGACACCCCCTGCACCTGAGCGAGGGCCTGTTCGATGCTGCGGGCGCAGGAGGCACAGCTCATCCCTTGTAAGGCCAACTGCCAAGTGCCCTCAGGAGAAGGCGCAGAGGCCGATAGTGCAGCCGATGACCCTTTATGGGCAGACATGGCAACACCTTGTTGATGAAACGACAGCTACTCTCCACCCTGGGCAGGGCGAAGGCAGCCATCTGTACAGAAATTCAAAACAGACGCCCGACCGTTCCCGGCCCAAAATTGACTAGGCCGGGGGATATCCCACCTGGGTGAGGGCCTGCCGCAAATCGCCCACAGGCCGCTCAGAAGTAATCCGCACCTGTTTGGTTTTGGGATCCCCTTCCACCTGCGCCTGGGGATCCAGTTGCCGCACCGCTTGCGCAATGGTGTCCACGCAAGCCGCACAGGCCAGCTTGGGCACCGTCAAAACAACCTGCATCTTGGAAAACCCCCCCAATGCCACTGAAAGGATGCTAAACCTTACAGTGGGCTGGAAGGTCAAGAGGGAGGCTGAGGCTCGTCCATATTCCAGCGGTAGTCCACCTGATAGCCCCGCTGTCGCCACTCTTCCTCCAGTTGCACCTGTTGGGTGAGGGCTTTGCGCAGGGAGTTGATCAGCTCTTGCGTGCGGCCTCGGTTGCCAAAATCCTGTTCCTCTACTGCCGGAAAGGTTTGCCGCTCCAACACCCGCAGCAGAAATTCGTAGTGGATATGAGCCGGCACAGGAATACGTTTCATCGATCCAAGCAATCCTTAGAGATCAATTGTTCTCGCAGAGATCCATTGATAAATGGTTTTCATTCACTGAGATGACAACAGGTGGCGCACAGCTTGGCCGGGATCCGGCTGGGTCACCAGCGCTTCCCCCACCAGCACAGAGCGCACCCCCCAGGCCCGCAACTGCTGCAGATCGGCGGGGGTATGGATGCCGGACTCGCTGACCACAGGCAGATCGCCAAGGAGCTCCGAGTGGGCGGCCAACAGGTTGCGCGTTGTGTTTAAGTCCACCGCAAAGGTTCTCAGATCGCGATTGTTGATGCCAATGAGCACCTGCCCCCTGGAGTCTTGCAGTTGGGGCAAACGCAACACCCGCTGCAACTCTTGGGAAGTGTGCACCTCCAGCAGAGCTGCCATGCCCAATTGCCGAACCAGCTTGAGAAAATAGCCCAAGTCCGCATCCGAGAGAATGGCGGCAATCAGCAGCACCGCATCTGCCCCCAGGCTGCGGGCCCAGAGGATTTGGTAGGGGTAGAGGATGAACTCCTTGCAGAGGATGGGGATCCCTACTGCCTGACGGATCCGGCGCAGATACTCGCCGCTGCCCTGAAAGAACCGCTCATCTGTGAGCACCGAGAGGCAACTGGCCCCACCGGCTTCATAGCTCTGGGCAATGGCTACCGGGTCAAAGGGATCCCGGAGAACGCCGCGGCTGGGGGAGGCTTTTTTGACCTCGGCAATCACAGAGATAGGGTGAGGCGACTGGGTGAGGGCCGCCACAAAATCCCGCACCGGCGGAGCCTGATCCAGTTGCCGTTGCAATTCCTTGAGGGGAAGCTGCTCCCGTTGCCGCTCCACCTCCTGCTCTTTATGCCAGACGATCGCTTCCAAAATGTGGCGCGGTTTGGCTTCCGGCGCTGTTGTCTGGTACACCTGAGAGGCTACGACCACCGGTGGGGCAGGAGAACGCCGACGAACAGAAAGCGGCTCACCTTGCAGCTCCATACAACCCCCGAACACAACTCTACACCACACCCTAGACTACCTTAGTGCTCCGCCACCGGTTTGAATAGCTACCCCAGGCATCCCCAAAACTCATCTGGCGAAGGCGTTTTTTTTACCCTATGGTTAAGTCTAGAAAGGTGGTGTAGTCTTTATGCGCCTCGGCGAGCCATGTTCTGGCGGCCGTCCATTTTTCCCCGGCCAGGGGCAGTGGATCGGTGGGGTCAAGGCTGGTGCTGTCCATGCTGTTTTAGAGGAGTTCAGGCGTGCTGTACCTAGCAGAGCTATCCAAGCCAATTGGATTTGCCAAGTCGTCTCTGCAATTGCTGGCCAAGCAGCAGCAGGACAATACCTGGGTGGCCGTGAACGAAGAATCCATTACCTTGGAAGGCCGCATCGCCCAGGAGGCTGGGCGCTTCAAGGATGGGTCATTGGTGCTGGCGGAAATCTCCGGCAACCGTCAGGTCGCCCGCATCAGCGAAGCCGCTCGCCAACTGGTGACCTATCTGCAAAACTTCAGCCAACTTCAGCTCAGAGCCCGCAGCCAGGAAGAGGAGATCGAGGTTTGGAAACAGTCCCTCACCTTTCAGGCGCATGAGCTTACCCGCCGCGAGATGGAGCTAGCAGCCCAGGAAGAAGAGGTGCAGCGGCTGTATGAGCAATACAAGAGTGTGGAGGAAGATCGCAAACTTCTGGACAGCCTCAAAGAGGAACTGGCAGCCCAGCAAGCTTACTTAGCTGAACAACAGCGCCTGATCGGAGAGCAGCGGGAAGCTCTGAATCGGCAGCGGCAAGAGTTGGAAGCCCAGTTGCAAGAAGCTCGCTCCAGCCGCTTGGGGGAGGCAGAAGCAGCGCAGCTACAGGCTTTGGTGCAGCAGCTCCAGGAGACTCTACATCCGGCTGGGGATCCCTTGGCGCTTCTGCAAAGCTTGAAAAGCCACATTCAGCAGCAGCAGGAGCACTTGAATCAACAGATTGCCCAACTGGAAGCAGAACGTCAGCAGGCCCAGGCCCGGCAAGACGAGCTGGATCGGGACTACCGCGCTTGGCAAGAACGCCGCGCCGCTTGGTGGGGATCCCGACAATCCCTGGAGCAAAGCCAAGCAGAGTGGCAAACTCGACGGGGATCCCTGCGAGCCCATCAAGAGCACCTGCAGAGGATTCTCCAGCAGCTGCAATCTCAAGAGAGCCTATACCAGAAAGCCTCTCGTCTGGTGCAGGAGTACGACTTTATCGTCGATGGCAGCAGCAACGGCAGGGCTGGGGAGCCGGCGATCTCGGTCGAGGAGCTGGCGGCTTTGGTCAGCCAACTGCGCCGAGATTACGAGCAGCGGGCGGCCCAGGTCAGCCAGCAGCGGGCCGAACTGGAGCAAAACCGGCAAACCCTGCGGGAGCTGCAAGAGCGGCTGGCCAGCGCCTCTCCAGAGGAGCGGTTTGACATCGAGATGGATATCGACTATGCCCAGTCTGCCTGCAGTGCTTTGGAAGAAGCCCTGCTGCCTCAGGAAAAAAACCTGCAGCGAGAGTATGAAGAGTTGACCCGCCAGGAAGCCCGCCTTAGACAGCTGCAAAATCAAGCTGCTGCCCCGGTTCAGGTCGATATTGGGCCGCTCCTGGAACAGATCGGCAGCCAGAAGCAGGATCTTCTCCAAGAAAAAGGTCGTCTGCAAACCCTCATTCAACAACTGGAATCGTCCTTGCCTTCTCAGCAGGAGCAGCTCGCCCGCCAACGGCAGGAATTGGAGCAGCAGTGGCAACACCTGGAGCAAGAGGAGGGATCCCTGCGGGCGCGCGCCCAGGCCATGGCAGAAACCTGGGGTCGCCTCAATCACCTGCAGGCCACCCTCTATCCAGAGCGGGATCGGTGGGCAGCGTTGGCAGGAGAATTGGCGCAGTTGGAGACGGAGCTGAGCCAACACCAAGCCAGAAACTCCACCGCACGCGACCACGTCCAGCAGGTACACTCTCTCTTGGCTACCCTCGCGCAGGCGTGAGGGAGTTCACGTTTCCTGTGGGGGGTGGGGAGAACCGGCGCAAGCGGAACTACGGCCTTAATTGAGGAAAACAAATCTGGTAAAATTCGCTAGCACCCTGCAGCCACTGGGGCTCCCAATTCTTGGGCGAGGGGACTGCAGAGGTTAGTGCGTTTTGCCCCGCTTCCTGCTTGCAGTTGCCAAGGATATTCCAGTGTGAGGTCAGCTTGTGCGAATTGCGGTCGATGCGATGGGGGGTGACTACGCTCCCGAAGAGATCATCAAGGGCGCCCTGCTGGCCCATCGGCAGCTCCGGGTCGGGATTGCACTAGTCGGTCGTCCAGATTCCCTCAAGCCCTTTTTGCCTCAGCCCTTGCCTGCTGGGATCACCATTGTGCCTGCCGAAGAGGATGTGGGCATGGCGGAAGAGCCGCTGATGGTGCGCAAAAAGCCCAAAGCCTCCATCAACATCTCGATGCAACAGGTGCGCTCCAACCAAGCGGATGCCGTGGTGGCCGCCGGGAATACCGGAGCAGCGATGGCTGCGGCCTACCTTCATTTGGGCCGGCTGGCAGGGATCGATCGCCCGGCCATTGGCGCTCTTTTGCCCACTTTGAAAGGCAAGCCGGTGCTGCTGCTGGATGTGGGGGCCAATGTGGATTGCCGGCCCCGCTTTTTGGAGCAGTTTGCCCGCATGGGATCCCTCTACTGCCAGTGCGTACTGGGGGTCGAGCGTCCGCGGGTGGGCCTGCTCAACATCGGCGAGGAGCCCAACAAGGGCAATGATTTGGCTCTGGCCACCCACCAGCGTCTGGCCCAATTGCCAGGGATCCATTTCGCCGGCAATGCCGAGGGGCGGGATGTGCTGACCGGGGAGTTTGATGTGGTGGTGTGTGACGGCTTTGTGGGCAATGCCCTCCTCAAGTTTGCCGAAAGTGTTGGCCAGGTGATCACCCAGGTGCTGCGGGAGGAGCTGCCCCGCGGCTGGCGCGGCAAGTTGGGCTGCTGGCTGCTCCGGCCCAACCTCAAGCAGGTAAAGCGGCGCATGGACTACGTGGAGTATGGCGGTGCTTTGCTGCTCGGCGTCAACGGCATCTGCGTGATTACCCACGGCAGCTCCAAGGCGCCGATGGTCTACCACGCCATTCGCCTGGCCAAAGAGGCGGCAGAACAGAAAATCCTACAGCGGCTGCAGGCGGAAATGGTTGACCCTCGCGAACCTGAATCCAACCCCAGGCGGCGCACCCGGCCCCTTCAGGTCTACTCTGGCTCTGGCCCGGAAGTGTTGCCGTTGGGATCCCTGGAAAGGACTTCCTCCCGCTGTCCCGAACCCGTGGAAGATGCCCAGCCATAGCCTCCCGACCGTGCGGCTGGTGGGGGCAGGGGCTGCCCTGCCGGATCCCTGCCTGAGCAACGACGATCTCGGCCAGATCGTCGAAACTTCCGACGAATGGATCTGGCCCCGCACCGGCATTCGTCAGCGGCGCATTCTGCCCCCTGAGCTGAGCTTGGTGGATTTGGCGGTCCAGGCAGCCAAGGCCGCTTTGGCTCAGGCCGGGATCTTGCCTCAAGACCTGGATTTGATCCTGCTGGCCACTTCCACCGGTGTCGATCGGTTTGGCTCGGCCCCTCAGGTGCAGGCAGCTCTGGGAGCAACGCGGGCGGTGGCTTTTGATCTGACGGCAGCCTGCACGGGCTTTGTCTTTGCAGTGGCCACGGCAGCGCAGTTTTTGCAAACCGGGCTGTACCGGCGGGCCTTGGTGGTGGCGGCGGATGTGCTCTCCCGTACGGTGGACTGGGCAGATCGCACCACCTGTGTCTTGTTTGGAGATGGGGCCGGGGCGGTGGTTCTGGAGGCGGGGGAAACCGGCGGGATCCTCAGCATTGAGCTGCGCAGCGATGGCAGTGGCAGCCAGCTGCTCAGCTTGTCCATGGCTACAGAGGCCAAGCCCCTGGTGGGATCCCTGCAGGTGGGGCAGTATCGCTGCTGCCCCATCACCATGAATGGCCGCGAGGTCTACAAGTTCGCCGTCCAGGCGGTGCCGGAGGTTATCGAGAAGGCTCTCTTCCGGGCCGGGATCCCGGCGGAAGCAGTACAGGGATATTTTATTCATCAGGCCAACCAGCGCATTCTCGATGCAGTAGCCAAGCGCCTGCAGCTGGATCCGCAGCGGGTGGCCAGCGTCCTAGAGTATTACGGCAACACCTCGGGCGCTTCGGTGCCAATTGCCTTGGCCACTTGGATCGAGCAAGGACGCTTTGGCGCTGGCGATCTGGGGGTAATGGCGGGCTTTGGCGCCGGCCTTACCTGGGGGGCGATTGTGTTTCGTTGGGGGAAATGAATTGATGACTGTTGCCTGGATCTATCCCGGCCAGGGATCCCAAGCGGTAGGCATGGGAAGGGACTTGCGGAACTGGCAGGGAGCAGGCCAGAAGTTGGCTTTGGCCCGCCAGATGCTGGGATGGGATCCCTTAGCTCTGTCGGAAGACCAGATCCACCAGACCGGCTACACACAACCGGCTTTGTTCACCGTATCGGCCCTGTTGACAGACTATCTCTACGCCCAGGGTCAGGCTCCTGCCTGCACTGCTGGCCACAGTCTGGGCGAATACAGCGCCCTCTACGCTGCCGGCGTGTTTGACTTCGAAACCGGCCTACGGCTGGTGGCGCTGCGGGGCCAACTGATGGAAGCCGCAGGGGATCCCCCGGGCAGCATGGCGGCAGTGATGGGGTTTGACCGCGACAAGCTAGAGCATCTGTGCCAGATGATCCCCGATGTCACCCTTGCCAACGACAACAGCCCGGATCAGGTGGTGATCAGCGGCTCAGTGGAGGGGGTGCAAGCCGTCTGTGAGCAGTTGCAGGCCAAGCGCACCGTTCCCCTCAAGGTAAGTGGCGCCTTTCACTCGCCCTTTATGCAGGCTGCTGCCGAGGAGTTTGCCCACACCTTGCGCGCTGTTGACTTTCAGCCGCCGCGAGTGCCCGTCTACAGCAACTGCACTGCCACCGCCAGCCGGGATCCGCAAGCCCTTAAGCAGGCGCTGCTGGCCCAGATGACTGCCCCTGTCCGCTGGCGAGAAACCGTGTTGCAGATGGCCGCCGACGGCATCCAAGAGGTGTGGGAAATCGGCCCCGGAAATGTTCTGACGGGCTTGGTGAGGCGAACGGTGCCGACCCTGACGCGGTGCAATTTCAGTAACCTCAGCAGCTAGGGGATCTGCTATGGAGCATGACTCTAGTCAATAATAAGCTCAACTATACTGAAAATAATGTATAATATGTTCAGTACGGAT
>NZ_JANSIL010000051.1:0-3590 GCF_047462015.1 Synechococcus sp. R5-13
TGCCAAACCGCCTAAAGCTCAGTAAATTCAGCAAAGTTCAGGGTTTTGGGGGTTAGAGGCATGCTCCCCAGAAAATCTCAGTTGCAAAGGCGGTGCGGAGCACTCAAGCGATAGACTGGGGTGTACAGCTCCCGCTCCGCTGCGAATCTGCTCGATTGAACCGTTGCTCGCCAAGCCTACCCGCCAACCATGGGATCCGCAACTCTATCCGCTCCTTGTACCTTTCCCCTCACCGCTGTAGTGGGGCAACAGGCGGCCAAGCTGGCTCTGCTGCTGGCAGCAGTGGATCCCAGCCTAAGGGGTGTGGTGCTGGTGGGGCCTCGCGGCACCGCCAAGTCGGTTTTGGCCAGAGGGATCCACGCCTTGCTACCGCCCATCGAGGTGATTGCGGGATCCTATTGCAACGACGATCCAGCGCAGCCGGATACCTGGTCCGACTGGGCCAAGGCTCGCTACCCAGCCGGAGAGGTGCCGCCCACCCAAGTGATATCGCCCCCCTTTGTCCAAGTTCCCCTGGGCGTCACTGAAGATCGGCTGCTGGGATCCGTCGATGTGGAGGCCTCCATCAGGCAGGGGGAAACGGTCTTCCAGCCAGGGCTCTTGGCTGCCGCCCACCGGGGCGTGCTCTATGTGGATGACATCAACCTCTTGGACGACGCCATCGTCAACTTGTTGCTGACGGTGGTGGGGGATGGGGTCAACCGCCTGGAACGGGAGGGGCTGAGTCTGCAACACCCCTGCCGGCCTCTCTTGGTGGCCACCTACAACCCCGAAGAGGGATCCCTGCGCCCCCACCTGCTGGATCGCCTGGCACTGGTGGTGCCGGTGGGGCAGGAGCTGAGCCTAGAAGAGCGAGGGGAAATTGTCCAACGGGCAACGCAATTTGTCGATGCTCCCGAGCCCTTCCTGGCCGAGCACCAGGCGGAACTGGAGGAAATCCGCACCCGCATCCTCCTGGCGCGGGAGTGGCTGCCCCAGGTCAAGCCGCAGCGGGAACAGCTCCTCTACCTGGTGCAGGAGGCCATCCGCGGCAACGTCCAAGGGCACCGGGGAGAACAATTTGCCCTGCGAGCCGCCTGTGCCCTGGCGGCGCTGGAGGGGCGGGATCGCCTCCTGGCCGAGGATCTGCAGCAGGCCGTGCAGCTGGTGCTGCTGCCCCGCGCCCGTTACGACCCCGACCAGCCCCCGCCTCCCCCCCCACCCCAATCCCAACAGCCCGATCCTTCCCCAAGCAATTCCGACGACACCGGCGAGGACCAGGAGGAGACGGATCCCCAGCCGGAAAGCCTCAGCCTGCCGCAGGAGTTTTTTTTCGATCCTGAGCAGGTGGCCCTGGACCCGCGCCTGCTGGCCTTTGCCCAGTCCCTCAACCAGCAGGGAAAAACGGGATCCCGCAGCCTGGTGTTCAGCGCCGACCGAGGCCGCTACGTCAAGCCCATCCTGCCCCAGGGATCCAACCCCCGCGTTGCCGTCGATGCCACCTTGCGAGCTGCTGCCCCCTATCAGAAAAGCCGCCGCCAGCGGCAACCGGGACGTAGCGTGATTGTGGAGCCGAGCGATATCCGCGCCAAAAAGCTGGTTCGCAAGGCCGGAGCCCTGGTGATCTTTGTGGTGGACGCCTCCGGCTCCATGGCCCTCAACCGCATGCAAGCGGCCAAAGGTGCCGCCCTGCGCCTGCTCACCGAGGCTTACCAAAACCGTGACAAGGTGGCCCTCATCGCCTTTCGTGGGGAAACTGCCGAAGTGTTGCTCCCCCCCACCCGCTCCATCGAGCTGGCCCGCCGCCGTCTGGAATCCCTGCCCTGTGGCGGGGGATCCCCTCTCGCCCATGCCCTCACCCAAGCCGTGCGCATGGGAGTCAATGCCCGCACCGCTGGCGATGTAGGTCAGGTGATGCTGGTGGCTCTCACCGATGGCCGGGCCAACATTCCCCTCAGCCGCTCCTTGGGACGGAGCGACAGCAAAAGCCAGTTGGGAGCGGATCCCATCGACCTCAAGCAAGAGCTGCGGGAGATCGCCCTGCGCATCCGCGCCCTGGGGTTGAAGCTGCTTTTGATCGATTCCCAAAGCCGCTTTGTAACCACCGGCTTCAGCGCCGAGCTGGCGGAATTGGCGGGCGGACGGTACTTTCATCTGCCCCGTGCCACCGACCAGGGGATCGCAGCCGTGGCCCGCTCGGCCATGCAGGAGGGACGCACCTACCCCTGAGAGAACAGTCTCTCCGTTGGCAAAGGTTGTAACTTTTCTTAATGGTTGGTTATGATCCCTGTAGGCGCTCTTTACCTTTTCCCATGGCTACAGGACTCCTGCCCCAACTTTCCCTGCAGAATCCCATGGCTGTCGATTGGGTTAGCCGAGGGGTAGGCGCAGCCATTCGTGCCCTCTTTAAGCATGCAGAGCGGCTGGAGGCGCGCGTGCGAGTGGAGCCTGTTGCCAAATTGTTGCAGGGTCGTATCGACAGCTTTGAACTGTTGGGCCAGCATCTGCAGATGTACAACGGCCTGAGGCTTTCGGCTCTGGAGCTATTCTGCAATGCGGTGGCCATCGATTTCAGCCAAATTTGGCAGGGGAAGATCAAGCTGCGCCAGCCAGTACAGGCCACAATGCGCGTGGTGCTGAGCGAAGACGATCTGGCGCAATCGTTTAACACACCTTTTGTGCTGAATAGGCTGGCCTTAGGAAAGCAGGATGATAGCCCCCTATCCTTCCATCACGTCCATATCAGCATCACCCCGGCGCGACGACTGCAATTCCAGGCAAATGTACAGCAGGGAGAAGCCAGGGCTTTCTGCGTTGGTTTTTCCGCCCAGGTTGAGGTGCTGGAGCGGCGTCGCATCCGCTTTACAGATCCAGTGTTTGAAAGCGGTACAGAAGAGGAGCTAGCCTTGAGCCAAGCTTTGGTACGCTGCCTGAATGAGCTTCTGGATTTGGATCGGCTCGCCTTGCGAGGCACTGAGCTGCGGGTAGACCGGGTGAACTTGCAGCCCCAGCAGATGATCCTGTACGGCAGTGCCACCCTAGCGCAATTTCCCACACGCCAACCCCAATGGGAAAGTGCTTGACAGCCTTTGGAAGGGCGGCTACGCTCAATAGTGGTGAGGAGTGAAGAGAAGAAGCCTCTGGGGTCGAAACACGGACAGACGCCCAGGGGTTTTTTCATGTCCTAGGAGCTTAAGTGCTCCGCATTATAGTCATCTTGAATAGGAATAAAACATTTTCGTTCATTGCTCTCTAACTCCCCTCTCCCAAAAAGAGAGGGGCTTGGGGTGGTCGCGGAAGCGGCGCAGAGCGCTTGGGGAGTGTCTCAATCTAGTTTGAAATGGCTATAAGATGGCCATAATTGCTCGACGTTGGTCATGCCCGGGGATCAAGCTGCCTTTGCTGTGATGTCCGCAGCTTTGCCAACCGGAATACGGCGCGGCTTCTCTAAAGAATGGGGTAGCTGGGTATCCTAAAAGCTGGGGTTACGGCATCCTTCTTTATTCATGGGGATGAAGTGGCTCAAGACATAACGGTCATTCTAGGTTGTGTTGATCTTTCATTTGAGCCAAAAGAGAGCACTGACGAGATAGAGAAAACTCAAGAAGTTC
>NZ_JANSIL010000052.1:0-6175 GCF_047462015.1 Synechococcus sp. R5-13
CAAACAGAATGCTATCGCTGCATAGTTGAACAGTGATGTTCAGCAGTGTTCAGCGTAAATGTATCAGCTCTGCCGACTGGCGCACCGTCTCGAAAAAGTGATGGACATTGGCCTCTGGAGTGCTTGGGTGAATGCCGTGGCCCAGGTTCATGATATGCCCACGGGATCCGGCTTTTCGAATCACCTCTAGGGTGCGCTGCCGGATGAACTCCGGGGATCCCAGCAACACCATTGGATCCAGATTGCCCTGCACCGCTAGGGATCCCAGGCGAGCCCTGGCCTCTGCCATGTCGCTCATCCAATCGAGGCTGAACACGTCGATGCCGGCTTTGCCCACCCGCTCCAGCAAAGCGGCGCTGCCGTTGATGTAGAGGATCAGTGGCACCTGCGGATAGCGAGCTTTCACCTGATCCACAATTTGCTTTTGGTAGGGCAAGGCCCAACACTCGTAATCGACTGGGCTGAGCTGTCCGGCCCAAGTATCGAACAACTGCACCACCTGGGCGCCGCCCTCGATCTGGTAGATCACGTAGCGGGCAATGCTGTCGGCCAGCTTACTCAGCAACTGATGCAGCAATGGCGGCTGCGCGAAGGCCAAGCTTTTGATGTGGGCATAATCTTTGGAGCTGCGCCCTTCCACAGCATAGCAGGCCAGAGTCCAGGGGGAGCCGACAAACCCCAGCAGCGTTGCTTTCCCTTCCACCTCGCGGCGCAGGGTGCTGAGAATGGTCTTGATAAAGGGCAGACTTTCTTCCGGTTCCAGGAGGCGGATGCGCTCAATTTGGGCTTGCGAACGAATCGGCGGGTCGATGATCGGCCCCTGATGCTCCACCAGCTCAAAGGGGATGCCCATGCCCTCAAGGGGGGTGAGGATATCGCTGAACAGGATCACCCCATCAGGGGCAAAGGCCCGAAACGGTTGCAACGAGATCTCGATGGCCAGCTCCGGGATCTCGCAACGCTGCTTAAAGGTGTACTTGCTTTGCAGCTCGCGGTAGGCCGCCATGTAGCGACCCGCCTGGCGCATCATCCAAACTGGAGGGCGATCCAGCACTTCCCCTCGGGCCGCCCGCAGCAAACGGTCACCCAAGTGCTCCGCACCGCTGGCGGTGGAGGAGGTGGCGCTGAGCTGAACAGGCGAGTGGGACATAGGAGGGCAATCCGGCTAAAGATCCTTATGAATCCTGACATTGTGGCGACAGCAACCGCAAGTTGGCGGCTCAGGATCCCTGCAGTTTCTTCATCGGCTGCAACTTGCTGTTACTTCTTACCCTTTTGGCCTCTGGGCTGGGATCCCCAATTCCCCAATTAAAGTGGACATGAGATAATGACACCTGACAAGTCTGTTGAAGAACGGCTCGACAAGGATCCCCCCATTGCCGAGTTGAGAGGAAACCCCGCTTGGTTGCCCAAACCTTTAACCTGAAAGCCTACCTGAGCCAGCGTCAGCAACAGGTGGAAGAAGCTCTCTCTGCAGCTTTGGTTCCCGCCTATCCGGAGCGCATTTACGAGGCGATGCGCTACAGCCTATTGGCAGGGGGGAAGCGCCTCAGGCCCATCCTCTGTCTGGCTGCTTGCGAGTTGGCCGGCGGCACTGTGGAGCAGGCTCTGCCTACCGCCTGTGCCCTGGAAATGATCCACACCATGTCGCTGATCCATGACGATCTGCCGGCCATGGACAATGACGACTTTCGCCGCGGCAAACCCACCAACCACAAGGTGTTCGGCGAAGACATTGCCATCTTGGCAGGAGATGCCCTGCTGGCCTTTGCCTTTGAGCACATTGCCAGCCAAACTCAGGGGGTACCGCCGCAGTTGGTGTTGCAGGTGATTGCCCGCATTGGCCATGCTGTGGCGGCAACCGGTTTGGTGGGGGGACAGGTGGTGGATCTGGAGTCGGAGGGCAAAGCCATTTCCCTGGAAACTTTGGAGTACATTCACAGCCACAAGACCGGCGCTCTGCTGGAGGTCTCAGTGGTTTCGGGAGGGATCCTGGCGGGGGGAGATGAGGAGCTGCTGGACCGCCTGAGCCGCTACGCCCGCGATATTGGCTTGGCCTTTCAGATTGTGGACGACATTTTGGACATCACCGCCACCAGCGAGCAACTGGGCAAAACGGCAGGCAAGGATCAAGCTGCTGCCAAAGCCACCTATCCCAGCTTGTTGGGCCTAGAGGCTTCCCGGCAAAAAGCCGAGGAGCTGATTCAATCGGCCAAGGAAACGTTGCGCCCCTACGGACCGCGGGCAGAACCGCTGCTGGCTCTGGCGGACTTCATCACTCGCCGTCAGCATTAGGGCAGGACAAGGGGACAAGATCAGATGGGATCCCTGGAGACCCTGCTCGCATTCGTGTGCTGGAGAGCTGTATGCTGCAACAGTTGATGGCCAATCATGTCCTCTGGGTTGCTTTGCTGGCCAGTGTGTTGGCCCAAGCCATCAAGCTGATCCTTTCCTATGTGCGGTCAGGCAAGGTTAACCTGCGAGTCTTGGTGGAAACCGGGGGAATGCCCAGCTCCCACGCAGCGTTGGTGACGGCTTTGTCCGTTGGGGTGGGGCTGCAGGAAGGCTGGGACAGCTTGCTGTTTGCCGCGACGGTGGTTTTCGCATTGGTGGTGATGTACGATGCCGCGGGGATCCGCCAAGCCGCTGGAAAACAGGCGCGGGTGCTGAATCGCCTCCTGGAAGAATGGTTTGAAGAAAAGGGCGCCGACCGTTTTCCAGAACCCTACCTGAAAGAATTGCTGGGGCACACTCCCGTTCAGGTCATGGCCGGCGCGGCTTTGGGGGCAGCCTGTATTACATTGTCGTTTGCCCTGGGAGTAAACTGAGAGCCATTGGGGCATGCTAAGGCAGAAGTACCGCGGGGTGGTCATGGCTTCCAGTTCTCAACCTCGTCCGATCCAACGTTGCCCTTCCTGTGGCAAGCCGATCCCAGCCTACCGGTTCAAGTCTCCCTACTGCGACCACTGCGGTTGGCGGGCGGCCCCGGCAGCGCAAGCCCCTCAAAAAGGTGGATCCCTGGGCCAGAAAATTGCAGCTCAGGTAAACGGGATCGGATCCCAAGGTCAACGCCTCAAGGTGCCCCCTCTGCTACAGCCGCTGCTGAACTTCAACTTTTACCTCTATCTGCTCTGGGGGATCAGCCCTCTGTTTCCGCTGGTGGTGGATCGACCCCTGCTGGCCGAATCCAACTATCTGCTCCTAATCCCGCTTTTGTTGAGCTGGGGGCTGCTTTATTTGGCGGTGCGAGATCTGCCGCTGCCGGACAATTTGCGGCTGCCGCGCCTGTTGTTGGATGTATCGTTCATCCTGCTGCCCTTCTTCCAGAAAATTAATGTGTCCAAAGCCCCCAACCGACCCTATTGGAATGCTCTGCTGATTTGGGTGATCGGGATCCTGCTGCTTGCCGCTTTGCGGCTTTGGAGCTTTAGCCTGCTCCTGACGGCGGTGACCTTGCTGTTGACCAGCTTTTGCACGCTGCTGTTCTAACCGAGATCCTTGCAAAGAACCTCAATATTTATTTAACATTTCATGAGCATTCCTGCTGCCCGTCAACGCTTTGCCCTTGAAATCCAATCGGAGCCCATCGATCTGGGTCGGGCGGCCCTCTGGATTGCCCAAGAAGCCTATCCCGATCTGGAGGTGGAAGAGTATGTGGCCGCTCTGGATGAGATGGCCGCAGAGGTGCAAGAGCGCCTTCCCCCGGAGCGTTATCCCCTGCGGGTCATCAAGATCTTGAATCACTATCTCTTTGAGGATCTGGGCTTTCGTGGCAATCGCGAAGATTATTACGACCCACGCAACAGCTTTTTGAACGAAGTGATCGATCGGCGCACCGGGATCCCGATTACGCTGTCGCTGATCTATCTAGAGCTGGCGCGGCGGATCGATTTTCCCATGGCAGGAGTGGGCATGCCCGGCCACTTTTTAATCCGGCCCCTGTTTGCAGGCGCCGAGATTTTTGTGGATCCCTTTCAGCAGGGGGAGATTTTATTTCCAGAAGATTGTCAAGAGCTTTTGTCGCAAATCTACGGGCCTGGGATCCCTTTCCAAGAACACCACCTACGCCCCACCCCTCCCCGCCTGATCTTGGTACGCTTGCTCAACAACCTCAAGCAAATTTATCTGAGCCGCGCCGAACTGGAACCCGCTTTGGCAGCAGCGGAACGGATCTTGTTGTTGATCCCTGAATCCTTGCCCCACCTAAGGGATCGCGGGCTGTTGTATTATCAGTTGGGCCGTTGGCAGCAAGCCTACCAGGATCTCAAGCGCTACTTAAAACAGGCGCCTTTCCACCCCGAGATCAATCGCTCTGATGAGCATTTAATCCGGGAAATTGTCGAGAGATTGGAATCTCATCCCGACTCATGCTAGGAGCATGCACAATTGCTCTCAGTTGTGCGTTGTGTAAGTGTGTAAGTTTTGAGCAAGATCTGCCGTCGTTTGCAAGCAAGGCTAGGTTTCTAGCAGGGATCGGAAGCAGCCCTTACCTCTTGGCGCAAAATGGCTTCCACCAGCTTATCTAAAGCCTCTAGATCAGATAGATCATAGTTTTTTTCCCAGAGGATTTGGTTAATGCTGGACTCCTGCTGCAGAGTTAAAACCGAAGATTGTAAAACCTCATCGATGATCTGGCGAATGCTCATCTTAACCTCGCAATCGTGAGAAGAATTGATGGCTTTGGCTCATAAGCCTAGAATGCTGGAAACGCTCTGCGATAGCCATCGTGAGGATCACGTATTTTGACATCAGAATCTGGGGCGACTCATCCAAACCCTTTCGGGGAAATCGCCAATAGTACTTTTACGGACTTGAGCTATGGATGGCGCTGAAGTCTGCGAACTTCTCAGGATCTTCTGAGACAGACCTGCTCCCCATTGAGGGCAGCTTGGGCCTCATCATCTGTTGCGAAGGCGGTGCGAATGATGCGCTCACCGGGATGGCGATCCCCTGCCGAAAGGCCGAGATCCCGCACCACAAATGAGCGCTGGATCCAGCGGTCGAAGCCATCGTAGCGGGGAGAGAAGGCAGTCCGTCCGTGAACGGTGCGGCGATTGTCAATACAGAGCAGATCCCCTGTTTCCAGCTTGATGCCTCGGTAGACAGCGTGGATTCCCTTCCTCAGGGCTTCTAGAGCCAGACTGGCTTCGGGGGTGAGCCCCACCATCAGGTCTTCGTCGTAGTTCCAGAAGGGATCCTCTCGACGGCCATACAGCACCGGCAAAATGGGTCCATTGATCAGGGCTTGCCGGTTGCCGAAGGAGTAGTCGATGCCGGTGCGATACAGGGGTTCAAACAGCAGCTCTCGATCGCGCTCTCCTAGCAGAGGCAGGACATGACGGATGCTGGCGTAGGTGGTTTCCGCCACACGATCATGGTCGGGGCGCAGGCAAAACAGCAGCAAAAACTCCGGTGAGTGGGGATGAAAAACCGTCTCGCGGTGAAACTGTAGCCGAGTGCGGGATCCCTCAGAAGATTGCACTTCTTCGCTGCCGGGAGTAGGCACCAAGTTTTGAAACAAATCCCCGTTCTTTTCTTGAATGTAGGAGACCAAATGCCCCAAGCGGCTGCCGATCATTGCCAAGCAGCGTTCGCTGACAAAAGTGGTTTTCTCCTCGGAGCGCTGCGCCAGAGCCGGTGTGCGGGTATGGTCTAGTCCGGGATCCACGGGCAAGCCCCGCAGCAGCAGGATCCCTTCCGAATTGGAATACAACTGAAACTCCAGCAAGGCCCGCCGCAAATGTCGGGGCAGCTCATCTGCCCGCATCTCGCAGTCCAGGAGAAATTCTTCTGTTTCCCGATAGGGATCGGGCCCAGGTGCAAAAAACAGGTTTATCGTCTTTTCATCAAAGCCCCGACAATCGATCAGCAGGCATCCTTTTGCAAGCTGTGAAGTCTTCATCACGATCCCTCACCACCCACTGCCCTAGTCATAGCAGCCACAGCAACTTTTGGGCAGGGATCCTACACTCAAAACCCAATCTCGGCGAGTGTAGCGCACTACCCTTCGGTGCTAGAACCTCAGTCTGAGGCGGGGCAGAGCAAGGCTCTAGTCAATGATACGCTGGACTATACTGGAAATAATGTATAGCATGTTCAGCATGACTGCTTGGTATGGCTAGGTATGTGAAACCGAGAGAGGCGGCGGATTATTTTGGGGTGTGTCTCCACACTT
>NZ_JANSIL010000053.1:0-28193 GCF_047462015.1 Synechococcus sp. R5-13
AACAAACAGAATGCTATCGCTGCATAGTTGAACAGTGATGTTCAGCAGTGTTCAGCGTAAATGTATCAGTGCCATGCCTACAGCACCCTATGTTGCTGCGCCACACTGAACGGGAACCGCACCGCTGTCGCGATTAGGAAGTTGGGTTGGGCGCCAACAACTGTTCCCCCCTCAACATGCGGGCAGCAGCGCTGAGCAGCTCCTCTTCCAGATAGGGCTTGGTGAAGTAGGCAGTTGCTCCCAGCTCCCGTGCTGTTTGCCGGTGCCGTTCTGCCCCCCGCGAGGTGAGCATGGCAACCGGGAGATGCTTGAAGTTGCTGTCTTCCCGCAGGCGGGTGAGCAGTTCTAGGCCGTCCATCCGCGGCATCTCGATGTCGCAGAAGATGAGGTCGCAGGGCAGGCCGCCGCGCAGCTTTTCCCAGGCATCCTGGCCATCCCGCGCCTGTTCCACCCGGTAGCCCACCTTCTGGAAAGACATCGAGAGCAGCTCCCGAACGGTAATCGAGTCGTCCACGATCAACACGGTGGTCTGGCGCACCTCTTCCGGGGTCGGCTCCTCATCCCGGTGATCCAGCCAGAAGCGGTTGAGATCCCGACGGCGACCGTGGGCTATGTCCACCAGCTCGATGATGTCGGCAATCGGCAGGACTCGCCCGTTCCCCAACACCGTTGCCCCAGAAATGCCCAGTGGCTTGGGCACAGGCCCGCGCAGTTGCTTGATCACGATTTCCTGCTCTTCCACAAAGCTGTCCACCTGCAGAGCAACATACTGACCGGCACTTTGCAGGATGACAATGGGAATGATGCCCTCATCCTGAGTGATGCTGTACACCTCAGAACGGCTGCGGCTGTGGCTGCGGCTGTAGGCCAGCAGATTTGAGAGGGGCTGGAAGGGAAGGCGCTGATCCCGCCAGAGAATTGAGGGCCGCCCCTGCTCATCCGGCTGAACTTCGTCGGCAGGAACATCCAGCATCTCCTCCACGCCATCCAGGGGGAAGGCGATCAGGGCTTTGTCGCTGACACACACCATGGCCTTGGAGATGCTCAGGGTGAGGGGGAGACGGATGCTGAAGGTGGTTCCTTTGCCCCGCACAGAATCCACTTGGATACTGCCGCGCAGATCGGTGATGTTGCGGCGCACCACATCCAAGCCAACCCCCCGACCGGCCAGATCGTCCACTTCGCTGGCCTCGCGAACACTGAAGCCGGGGTGGAAGAGAACGTTGAACACTTCGTCCTCGTCGGCTTGTTCCGCCAGCAGCCCCAACCTTTGAGCTTTGGCCTTGACTTTCTCCACCGGGATCCCGGCGCCATCGTCCGAGACGATGATGATGGTTTGGTTGCCCTGATAGAAGGCCTTGACGGTGATCTTGCCCTCAGGGGGCTTGCCCGCCCGCCGCCGCTCCTCAGGGGTCTCGATCCCGTGTACCAGGGCGTTGTTCACCAAGTGGGTCATGGGGTCATAGAGCTCCTCCAGGATGGCCTTGTCGATGAGCGTGTCACGGCCTTCCACCACTAGGCTGGCCTGCTTGCCCGTTTTGATGGAGAGATCCCGAATGGCGCGGGGCAACCGATCGGCAACTTGCGAGAAGGGCACCATGCGCGCCCGGTTCAGGCCCTCTTGCAGTTGGGTGGTTACCTGCCGGAATTGGCGGGTGATCTGCTCGGCCTCATCCACGGCAAACTCGATGTCGGAGGAGGACTCGCGCACCCGCACGATGAGCTCAATGATCTCCTGGGCCAGAGCGTGGAAGGCCGTAAACTGATCCATCTCCAGCTTGTCGAACTCTTGGCCGGAGGAATGACTCCGCCTTCCTCGGCTGGACCCCTCCCCATTTCGACCGAAGCCCACCGTTACCGTGCCGCCATAGGCTGAGCTGCTGCGGCTGGAGAACAAAGCCGATTCCAGCAAGGAGCGGTCATACTGATCCCGCATGCGCTGGCCCAGATCCCCTAGCTGTTGCACACGGCCCAACAGGCCATCCAGAAACTGGCGCAGACGGGTTTGGTTTTGCTCCATGCTGTTGCGGATGACCACCAACTCTCCCACCAGGTTGTTGATGGAGTCGAGGTGGCGCACCTCCACCCGCATCACAGGGTTGCTGAGGGCAGCAGTTCGCCGTGAAGTCGGCCCAGTTGCCGCCGGGGCAGCTGCTGCTGGGGTGGGGGTTGCTGGAGCAGCAGCGGCAACTGGCGGCGAAGGTGCTGGCGCCGCAGCAGGTGCTTGGGCAGGAACCTCGAGATCGCCCAGGAGCGATTCCAGCTGGGCTGCAAAGTCGTCAGCAGCCTCGCCGCTCGCGGCTGCAGGGGATCCCACAAGGGGGGCGATAGCCTTTTCTAGCTCAGGGGTTACCGCCGGCTCGGCAGCGTCGAAGAGGGCGGCCAAATCGTCCAAACGGGGAGCCGGAGCAGCTTCCAGCGCCTCTTCCTCTGGGGTCTCGGCCTCGCCAACAGGAACGGCTAAGGATTCATCCTCTGCAAACAGGCTGGCCAACTGGCTTTCCAGATCGTCCTCCGCAGGCTGGAGGGCATTTTCTTCCTCCAGTGCGGCAACCGGCGGCTCTGGCTCAGACACGGGCACTTCCGCCAGGCTGCTCGCTTGCAAAGCTTCTGTGTCCTCCAGGAAGGTGGCAAGATCCAAGGGGGGTTCTTCTTGGGGCGCTTCCCCTTCTGCAAAGAACTGGCTCAACTCATCCAGATCCACCTGGTCGTAGAGCTCCGCTCCGCTAGCGCGACCGCCATCGGCATCCATGGCCGAGAGGGATCCCCTGGCCCCCAGGCTCAGTTCTTCTGGGTCGGATTCCTGGGTGAATAGGGCATCGAGACGGTCGAAGGAGAGCTCGGGGGAAGGGGCGACTGCCTCCTCAGCCGTGGGTTGCAGGTCTGCGAAAGACTCCTCCTGGACCGGGAACAGATCCTCCAGAAGCGCCCACTCCTGGGCTTCTGCTGTGTCCCCAGCTGCTGATTGGGTCAGGGGGATGGAGTCCCCATCGGACGCCTCCTCGAGGGTCTCGCCGGCGAAGAGATCCCCTAGGCTCAGCTCGGCTCCGAAGTCTGGAATTGGCGATTCCCTCGGCTCATTGGCCATGTCGGGCGACGTGGGGAAGGGTTCGCCGATAAAGAGATCCCCCAGTTGCTCAGCTTCGGCAGCATCAGCCTCAGCGATGTCCAGGGATGGGCCAAAAGAGGGATCCAAAAATACGGAAGGTTCACTTGCTTCCGGCATCGACCAAGCCGGATCGGCTTCTGCCGCAGGGGTGGAAAAAAAGCTCTCCAGGCTGTCTTCGGCAGTATCAAAGGCAGCAGAGTCGGCGAACTCTGAGGATCCCACCTCGTCGGATCCCGACTCTGCCAGATAATCTGCTGGGATGGAAAAATCCTCTAGCTGGATATCCGCGGAAAATTCAGCCCAGAGATCTGCTGCGATTTCCCCGTCCTCAAGGGCTTCCTGAAGGGGTGGGGACGGTTCAGCCGCCCAAGGATCGGCCTCCAGCTCACCAGCGGGAACGGCCTCCAAGTCCGGAAGCTGAGACCCTTCCTGCCGGAAAGCACTCTCTACGGGAAGTTCCTCCAGCTCAAATAGGGCCTCTACCCCGGCACTTGCGGCTTCGTCCGGGACAAAGCCGGATCCCTCGCCCATTTCCGCAGCAACGCTCTGGGCAGTCGGCTCCTGTTCAGCATCCCAGGCAGGCTCAGCAGAGACAAACCCCTCTGCCCCTTCACCCACCACTTCGGCAAACAGCTCCGCCAGATCGGCCTCAGCTCTCTCCTCATCCAACCTTGGGCTCAGATCCTCAAAGGTCTGCAAGAGGGGCTCAGGAGAGGAGGGGATCAGCTCCGTTGGGAATTCTTCAATATCGGATAGCGCTTCTGCGTTGGCAAACAGCTCGTCAAAGGCTGAGGTGGCTTCTTCCTCCAGATCCAAGGGAGTGGCATAGAGCTCCGCTCCGCTAACGCGACCGAAGTCGTCCGCAACAGAGGCCAAGTCAGCTCCCTGCCCGTCCTCTTCTGGGCTTTCTGCCGGCACGGCAGCTGTCCTCCAGTCTTCCTCCCAAGCCGCTTCGGCTCGGATCCCTGGCCAACTCAGATCCAGATCCCCCTCTTCCGCGGGAGCAGATCGGTGCTCTGAATCTGTTCCCGCCAGCGGGACGGAGTCCTCAGCAGTGCCCACTTCCCAAAGGGATGAGGTCTGCTCTGACACCAGATCCCAGCTTGTCTCTGCGCTCTCCTGCTCCGGCGACAGGGCAGCTCCGGGCTCATCCTCTTGAAAGGATGTCTCAGCGAGGGTTACCGCTTCCCAGCTCAGATCGGGGGTAGCGCCTTCCTCCGCAGGGATCCCAGCAGCCACAGCCCAATCCTCCGAGGCACCCTCCTCGGGTTGGGGGAACAGCGGCTCTGCCTCAGACCCCCAAGCAAGACCAAGGTCGAAGGGCTCAGGGACTTCTGGCTCTTCAGGGGCTGCCGGAACAGGGCGGAAAGCCAGCAGCTCAGCCGAGGGCTGAATGGTGTTTGCCGCTCCATTGGCCAGGGCCTGGTGGGCTTGCTTCAGATCTCGCAGCACCGGCAGGGCCAACTGCCGCAAATCCTGGCCGGGATCCGCCAAAATCTCGCCCACCAAGCGGGTCAAGTCTGTCCAGCCTCCCAGTTCCAGAGCCGAAGATTGCCCCAAATCCTGCAAAGATTGGGCCAGAGCTTGCAGGGCCGGTCGAGTGGCCGGGTCGTCAGGACGTTTGAACAGCTCCAGCATCTGGCGCAACAGGGCCGGGATCTGCTGATGCACCACCACCTCAAGAGGATCCGGTGGGGCAGGGGGAGCGGCAGGGCGAGCCAATTGTTGCAGTTCTGAAGAAGGGGCAACCTGTTCGGCCTTGCCGTCTAGGATGAGCTGCTGTCCCTGCTTCAAATCCCGCAAGGCAACCAAAGCCAAAGTTCGCAGGTCGACATCGGGGTTGCCCAGGGCTTGCTCGAAAGTTTCCGTCAACTGTTGCCAGCCCGCCAGATGATGGACTTGTCCGATCTCCTTGAGAACGGCATTCGCTGCTGCCAAGCGCTCTCGGACATCTGGCTGATCCCGTTGTTTAAACAGCTCCAGCATCTGGCGCAACTGCTGCGGCACCACCTCCGCCATGTCCTGCTGTAGGGTGCGAACCGCCGGCGACGAGACGGGAGTTGGAGCAAGGCTGGGAACAGTGCCCTCGCCAAGAAGATTTTGAATGTGCCTTTCGGTCTCTTGAAAAACCGGCTCCAGTTCCGCCAGGGTGGTGTTGCTGACTTCTTGGGTGAGGCCGCGGGGGCTCTGCAGCTCCTCCAACAACATCGAAAGCCCATCAAAAGCCCGCAGCAGCAGGGTTTCCAGGTGCTGATCGACAGGCACTCCGCCTGGACGGGAGCGAAAGATGTTGAAAAAATCTTCCATGCGGTGGGCCGTCCGTTGGATGCTGGTGAGGCCCAGCATGGCAGCTCCCCCCTTGATGGAGTGAGCAGCTCGAAACAGCTCGTTGATCAGCTCGGGATCGCTCATGCTGTCCCGCAAGCTGAGGAGCACTTGTTCAATCGTTGCCAAGTGGTCGCGGGCTTCTTCGATGAAATAACTGAGGATCCGCTTTTGTGCTTCTTCATTCATGGCAGGAGGCCCTTCCTACAGCCCACAGGTATGCATCAGTAATAGCAGACCGGACAGATTGAGGCTCGCCTGAGCGAAGAGTCCGGCCAAAAGTCGGAACAGGGGGATCCCGGTGCCATTTGCTAAGGATCGATAACGTCTCCTGCATGGGGATCCTTGTCCCTAGAATGCCCTCAAAACAGCAGATTCGCTCATTCATCCCCAACCCGGAAGCGACCGACAGAAGTTTGCAACTCGCGGGCGATGCTCACCAACTGTTGGAGCGAAGCTGCCACCTTCTGCGCCTCTTTAGAAGTCTCGTTGGCGGTCAACTCCACCGATTGCATCACCTGCGCCACAGAGCGAGAGGTTTCCGTTTGTTGCACGGTGGCCTGAGAGATCGCCCGCACCAACTCGTCGATCCGGCGACTGACCTCGATAATCTCGTCCAGGCTGTTCTTGGCCTGCTCTGCCCGCCGCGTCCCCTCGATCACCAGTTGGGTGCCCTCTTCCATGGCCGTCATCACGTTGCCGGTTTCCGATTGAATCTGCAACACGATCTGCTCGATCTCCTTCGAGGCTTTGGCAGCTCGGTCGGCCAGTTGTCGCACCTCATCGGCCACGATGGCAAAGCCCCGTCCCGATTCCCCGGCTCGTGCCGCCTCGATGCTGGCGTTGAGGGCAAGCAGGTTGGTGCGCGAGGCAATTTGAGAGATCAAAGCCACAATTTTGGAAATTTCCTGCGAGGATTCCGCCAATCGCTTCACTTTGCGGGTGGTTTCTGCCACGGTTTCGCGAATTTCCAGGATGCCACTTACCGTGCGATCCACAGCTTCTCCACCCCGAGCGGCTGCTTCTGTGGCTTGGGCAGTCACGTTGGCCGCTTCGCGGGCGTTGCTGGCCACCTCTTGAATGGAGTCCGTCATCTCCTGAATGGAGTTGAGGGAGTTGGAAATCTCCTCCGCCTGGCGCAAGGCGTCGGCAGAGAGGCTGCGGGCAAAGTCCTCGTTCTGCAAGGCGGCATCGTTCACGGCGGCGGCGGCCCGCTTCACCTGGCTGACAATGTCTCGCAGACTGCGAATGGTCAGGTTAAAGGAGTCGGCCACAGCCCCCAGCACGTCGGCAGTCACCTCTGCCCGCACCGTCAGGTCTCCACGGGCAGCCCCTTCCACGTCGTCCAGCAGGCGAATCACCTGGCGCTGTAGGTCTTCCTTAGCTTGCCCTTGCTCGGCAGCCCGCTGGCTCAGTTCGGCGAAGTTGGCTTCAAGGGCAGCCGCCATCTGGTTAAAGCTGTCGGCCAAGCGCCCCAGCTCATCGTGGGTGTTGGCTGTGGCTCGTACTGAATAATTCCCCTGGGCCAAGGCGGCAAAGTGGCCGGCCAGCTCTTGGGCGGTGGAGCGAATTTGTTTGGCACTGCTGGCCCCGAGGATAACCCCTGCTCCTGTGCCGATCAGCCCGCCTCCAATCACCCCGGCAATCAAGCGAGCTCCCCCATTGGCCGGGATCCCAAGGCCAATCGCCAAGCCGGCAGCCAAACTCACAGCTCCTTGGATAAGCGCTATGGCCAATTGCCGATCCCCAATCGGTCGGTTGGCGATCCCAGCAGAGGTTCTTGCCCCTTGTTCACCTACACTGGGAATAGGGAGGGAGGCCGTGGGCAGCAGAACTTGGGCCGCTCCGCTGCCGGTCTCCGCCATTGGGCTCATCCCCCCGGTCGCCCCCTCATCTGGGCGGAAGGCACCCACCGGCTCACCGCCATCCATGCCGGCAAGTTCGCGATCCAGGCTGTCTAGCTCGTCAAGCTCGAAGAGGGCAGAGCCGGGACTGGCAGTATCTTCATCGGGGGCAGGGATCGGCTCACTCATGGGGGCAGCCAATTCAGTCGGCAGGCTTTCTTCCAGGGATCCCCCTTCCTCTTCCTCAAGACCGGGCAGGGAGAAGCCCATCTCATCGGGAAAATCGGCATCGCCGGCCAACTGCGTAATGGAGTCGGAGTCGCCTTCTAGGGCTTCCAGATGCTCTCGATCGAACTCGTTGAGGAAGGCAAAGTCATCTTCGACCACCGGATCGGTTTGAGGCCCGCCCTCTTCCGAGCCTACCCGTCGCGAGGTGGCCGGTGGTGTTACCCGAGAATGGGTTGGCATCTGGTAAGATGAGCCCAATGGATCAGCTCCCGGCATTTGCAGGCTGGTCTCAAAGGGATCCCTGAATCTCTCTTCCCCCATGAAATCGCTGCCAAGGCTGTCTGCCTCCAGTGGAAAGGGATTCTGAGCAAAGGGATCCGCCTCCTCTTCCCCCATCTCCTCGAACTGCAAGAAGGGATCGGGAGCAGAGAAAGCCTCTTCCGAAAAGGCATCCGACCCACGGGCAAACTCATCTGGAGAGCGAAACTCGTCCGCTTCTGGGGAATCGGGAAGATCCGCCAGCTCCGGTGCCATTTGCAACAGCTCTTCTAGACCCTTCCGGGCCGACTCCAGCTCATCGGGATCACTGGCTGTTTGTAAAATGGTGTTGTAGGTTTGGCGAGCTTCCAACAACTGCCCAGCTTGTTTTTGTGCCAAAGCCAGCAGCAGCTTGACAGCAGTATCTTGCGGTTCAGCAGCGGCCACTTGGTTGAACAACCGCACCGCCCGGACGTAGTCTCCCTGCCAAAAGGCGGCCATCGCATCGGTGTAGTCTCTCTGACTGTTCGCGCTCGGAACCATGGATCCTCCCTTCACTGCTTGCCTACCTCTGTTCACGCGTCAACACAGATGCAAACGGAACGCCCCCAACACCTCAAAACCCCATGGATGCAGGCTATCCCCCCTTTTCCACATTCAGTCAAGCAAGAGTGGGCCTTTCTGCCGCCGTCTCAGGGCTTACCCTCAACAGCCTCGACACGCATCGGTAGGGGATAGATTTGGTCCAACTTTCCCCATTGTGGCTGGAGTTAGCTTGGATCTTTGATAGGAACTATACACTTTCCTCTCGCCGAACTCACAGGGGGCCGCTTGTCAACCCCAACGATTGGATCGCAGGATGGCCGACTGATCCAGCAATGGCAAGCGCGATCCCGTTCCGGGCACCACCCATTCCCCTCGCAAAAAAGGAGCCATGGACTCAGGAGCCGTGAGGGCAGGCCGCACCAATTCAGTCTTCAGCCACTCCATGCCTACAATTAAATCCACAGCCAAGCCCATGAGCAAATCCTGTTGATCCATCACGGCCACCACAGGAATCTCGGCTCGGTCGATGTTCAGGGGCGGGCTGATCCCCAAAAATTGCCCCAGGTCTGCAACCCAGATGATCTCGCCCCGCAAATTCAGCGTGCCCAGCAAAACTGGGGCCACATTGGGCATGGGGGTGATTTTCTCTGGGCCAATGCTCATCACCTCCACAACCGATACCGCTGGCAGCGCAAATTCCTCCCCGGTGGCAATCTTGAACTTTAGGAATAGCTCACCTTCGGGAGCCTCCATCTCCCGCAACTCTTGGGTCTCATCCCCCATCAATAAATCCAGATCCCCCAGCATGATGCTCCCCCGCATGGATAGTCTTGTGGACTGTTGATCCCGCCCCCCTCCCTGCTTAAAACGCAGAGTCGTTCTCAGGACCTACCGAAAGGCGTGGAAGCAGAAGGGGCAGCTCTCAGCCTCTCAGTAATTGCTTAATCGTACCCACCAGTTCCTGGGGCTGGAAAGGCTTGGCAATGTAGGCATCCGCTCCCTGGCGGATCCCCCAGTAGCGGTCAAATTCTTCGCCCTTGGAAGAACACATGACGATGGGCGTTTTTTGGGTGAGAGGGTCGGCCTTGAGAAGACGGCACACCTCATAGCCGTTCATGCGCGGCATGACGATGTCCAGCACGATCAGGTCGGGTTTGTTTTGCTTCACCGCCTCTACGGCCTCCACCCCGTCTTCCACAGTCATCACCTCGAAGCCGTTTTCCTGCAGCAGCTTGCTGATCATCTCCCGCTGGGATTGGCTATCTTCCACCACCAAAACGCGACTCATTTCCGATTCATCTCCCGCAATTGATGTTTGATGGTCGCCAGGAGCTCTTGGGGCTTGAAGGGCTTGGTTACATAGGCATCCGCCTGGTTGCGCCTGGCCCACTCGATATCAAAGGTCTGGTCTTTGGTGGAACACATGACGATGCGAATGTGTTTGGTACTTTCATCCCCCTTTACTTCCCGGCATACCTCGTAGCCGTTCATGCGCGGCATGACAATATCCAGCACCACCACATCAGGCTTCTGCTGGCGAATGCACTCCATTGCCTCTACGCCGTCTGTTGCTGTGGAGACTTCCAAACCGTTCTCGGAAAGCAAGCTGGAAATGGTCTCCAGGTAGGTACGGTTGTCATCCACCACCAGCACTTTGCCCATCGCCGTCTTGCTCCTTTTGCACTCCCGCGCAACCGTCGGGCTGCTTTGACTGAGGTTTGCTCTTGTAACCTCACCTGGCTCCCTGGCTCCAAGTCGGCCATGCTACCCCTATTGTTTCGGTGAGGCCACTCTTCTGTCCAGTACCCCGCCCACAGTCCTCTGTGCCAACATTTTGGCTACCCCAACGCCTATTCGCCACCGCCCCGTTTGGGGGGAGGGCCCACGTAGGATTCGACAATGGTCAACAACTCCTTTTCCGCAAAGGGTTTGCTCAAAAATTCGTTCGCTCCGGCCATGCGGGCCTTAATCCGATCGGTGAAGCCATCCTTGCCGGTCAGCATGATCATGGGGGTTTCGCGAAACTGGCTGGACTTGCGCAACATGGCGCACAGCTCATACCCATCCAATTTGGGCATGGCCACATCACAGAGGATCATATCTGGGTTGAGGAGAAACACCTGTCCCAAGGCTTTGAGAGGATTGCCGATGGTGGTGACCTGGTAGCCCTCGTTTTGCAGGATGAACTCTACGGTTTTTTGGATGGCCATAGAATCGTCGATGCAAAGGATGTGGCTGGGCTTATCGCTGGGTTTGAGGGGACGGCTGGGCTTGGGCTCCACGATCAAGACGGGCTCGGACAGTTGAATGACCCCTTGGCGGACGTAGGGATAGATGGCCTTGGCCACCGCCAGGGTGTCTCGACCCAGGTAGCGACCCATCTGGCGAATGCTGGTTTTGCCGTCTGACCACTCGCTCAGGGCTTTGAAGACGGGGGCGGGCAGGTTTTGCTGGAGCGGCAGGGGGTTGACGATGGTGGGAGCTTGGTTGGGAGCTTGGATGTAGGGGTGCAGCTTTTTCCACTCCTGCACTTGGGCTACGATCTCGGTGAGCAGGGGGGTAACGGGGAAGGTGGTCAATTGGGGGGCCAGGGGGGATCCAGCCTCGAAAATGAAGGAGCCGTGGTGGAGGCTAAGCAGGTCGAAGAGGACTTCCCGCACCATGCCCAGCAGGATTTGCTTGCCCTGGTTGGGGTTGAGCTTGTGGCTTTCCAGCAAAGACCAGAGGCGGTTGTATTCGGGGGCGTTGACCGCGGCTTTGTGGGGAATTTGAATTTCCTCCAGGGCGGCTTCCAGCTTGAAGCGGTGCAGATAGTCTCTGAGGCGGGCAATGTTCCCTTCCGTTTCAGAGGCGTAGATAATCCGCCCATTCAGGAAGAAGACAAACCAGTAGACAGAGGGGCTGGCCTCTACAAAAAGCTCACCGGTGCGCTGGCCCAGCTCGATGAGCTGAAGGATGCTGCGGATATCGATCTCTTGTAGTTTTCCTTGCATGGGATCCCTGCCCGAAGTCCAGCAAGATACGTCCATTATGACGCTAGTCTTTAACTGTTGCTGCCCCGCCGGTAAGGCCATTTTCGGGAAGAGGGTTAAAGTTTAAAAAAGTTGGGGTTTGACTTGGGCCGAGCGCCTGCATTCCCCGAGGTATCTCTGGACTCCAGCAGACCCTCCCAATTAGAGCAGAATGGAGAGAACTGCCACCAGTAAACCTGTTCTTTGAGTAACCTATGCTGCCAATTCTCACCTCTTGGGTGCTTGGCCCACTGTTGGCGCTCTACACCCTCCTGTTTGTGCTGCGCATCTTTCTGTCGTGGTATCCGCAACTGGATACTTCTCGGTTGCCCTACTCGTTGGTGGTCGGCCTGACGGAGTTTCTGTTGCGCCCGACCCGTCGCCTGATCCCGCCTCTGGGAGGTGTGGACATGGCCCCTGTGGTTTGGGTGGGCCTGGTTACCCTGTTGCGGGAGGTGTTGCTGGGGCAACAGGGGCTGCTGACAATGGCCCTGCGCTGAGAGCGTTTTTGCCAACCATCTCTCATCGACTCTGCAAAATTGGGATCCGCTCGCCGAGGCTCTGGAAAGGCTGGCCCTCGGCGCCTTCTCGGAGCTCCTCCTGTCTCTGTCGCAGTTGCCGGATCAGCTCCGGCACCACCTGGTAGAGATCCCCGACAATGCCGTAGTGGGCAAATTTGAAGATAGGAGCGGCGCTGTCTTTGTTGATGGCAATGATCGTCTGGGATTTGTCCATGCCCACGCGATGTTGAATGGCCCCAGAAATGCCGCAGGCGATGTAGAGCTGGGGGCGGACGGTCTTGCCGGTTTGGCCCACCTGGTGGGCATAGGGGATCCACCCAGAATCCACGGCCTTGCGGGAGGAGCCGACAGCGCTGTTGGGAAAACAAGCGGCCAACTCCCTCAACAGCTCAAATCCCTCTGGGGATCCCAGCCCGTAGCCGCCGGAAACGATCACCTTGGCGCGGGTGAGATCTACCGCCTGGGACAGGTTGCGCACCGTTTCCACAATCTGCAGGCGCAGATCGCCGGGATCCAAGTTGACCGGCACCGGGATCACTTCCCCCTGGCGGGATCTGTCCCAGGGCAGGGGCACCATCACCCCTGGGCGCACCGTGGCCATTTGCGGGTTTTTCCAGGGGCCAAGGATGCGAGCCTTGAGAGATTCGCCGAAGCTGGGCCGGATGGCATAAAGGCAGTCGGGGAAGAGGCCGGACTTGCTGGGATCTTTGCTGTTGGTGTACTCGAAGGGGCCAATGTCCAGCTCGGTGCAGTCAGCGGTCAGGCCGGTCTCCAGGTGGGCGGCCAAGCGGGGGGCCAGATCTCGCCCGGTGGTGGTGGATCCCAGCAGGATGGTGTGGGGTGGTTGGGGCCAGCTTTTGATCAAGTCTGTGATCACCCGGCGGTAGGGCAGGGTGCGGTATTCGGCCAACTCGGGGTGATCGGCGATGAAGACTTGATCTGCCCCGTGGCCGATCAGAATTGGGGGCAAGTGGGCAATGTTGTATCCAAGCACAAGAGCGCTCAAGGTGGCTCCCAGCTTATCGGCCAGCCGCCGCCCGGCCCCCAACAACTCTAAGCCAATGGGCTGCAGTTCCCCGTTCACCTGCTCGGCGAAGACCACTATCCGCTTGCGATCCATAAAACTGTGACTCCTAGGTTGAGATCGGGATTGAATCGGGTTGGGGTTGCGACGATGTCAGCAGAGTTCTTCTGGGTCAACTTTTCACCGCAGCCAGCTGGCCTGGGGTCGATGATCAGACAGTGATGATTGAGGGGCGATGGGGGGCCGGTGGGGCGCAAGATGTAAAGATCTAGGAGGTTGCGGCGTAGCGGGAGAGGTCAACGGCCTGGGTCAGTTGGTTGACCAGTTGGGGGACGGATTGTCCCTGAAAGACCTGACAGTTGCCGCCAATTTCCCCCACTTTTTCGGTGGCAGCCACGATGGTTGGGGATCCCTTGAGACCGCAGCGCTCCGGGTCTGCCCCCACATCGTCCAAGTTGAGGATCTGGATCGCCTCGGCCCGTGCCGCCTCATCCCGCATTAGCCGCTGCACCCGCTGCACACCCCGTAGAGTGGGGTAGGCCAAACGCCGAGCGGAATTGGCCACCGTAATCAAAACCGGCAGGGGCACCATTACGATTTGGGATCCCCCTTCGATGGCCCGCCGCGCCACCAGGATCCCATCCCGAATCTCGAAGGCTTCGCAATAGGTGACCTGAGGGATCCCCAACCGCTCCGCCAACTGCGGCCCCACCTGGGCCGTATCGCCGTCGGTGGTCTGGAGCCCGCAGAAGATCACATCGGGCCGGCCAGCATAGCGAACCGTCTGGGCCAGAGTATAGGCAGTGGCTAGGGTATCGGAAGCGGCCAAGCGGCGGTCGGTCATCAAAATGCCCCGATCCACCCCGTGGGCAATGGCCTCGTAGAGCACCTCAATGGCCGGGGGTGGCCCCATTGTAATTGCCGTTACTCTCGCCCCGTGTTGCCGTTTGGTTTGCAGAGCTGCTTCCAGTGCATAGCGATCAAAAGGGTTCAACATCCGCTTGGCCTTGGCGCGATCGATCGTGCCGTCACTGTTGATGCCGGCCTTGGCGTTTTGATCGGGAACTTGCTTAATCAGAACAAAAGTTTCCAAGGGCCTAAACTCCCTAGTGATCCCCTCCAGGTTAAAAGGGATCCCTGGGCACCACAAACTTATTCAGCTTTTTTTCGGGATCGGAAAAGCCACCCCGGCATTAAGCCCTCATAAGCTGCCTTTCCCAGCACATTGGTTTCCCAAGTTTAAGTAACCTTAAACAAAGTTTGAGATATTTCCTCACTGCTCTGGGTCGCTTGCGGTTCTCCCCTCAAGAGAAATTTGGGCTCCCTCCTGTGAACAGGACAAGCTTTGGGAATATCTCGCTTGGATGACAGAGCCAATCGCGACAGCGGGCCGTAGGCCTTTGAGCTACGTCTCTCACCGGTCATCGAGAAAAGTTGACCAGCTGGCAGGAAGGGCTAGCTGTCTGCAAAAGTCAACAGACAGAGGCCTCAAAGTTGGTACCGGATCATCCAGATCAGCCGATCATCCGCTCGGATTTTGGGGGAAGCAGGCTGTTGTCAAACACTTTCTTCAAAGGGGGCTTGCTAGACAAGCCAAAGCCATCCACCACCTGAGCAATTGAGGTTTCCATACGCGCGGGCACCACATCCCCCAAGCCAATTTGTCGCACCTCATCGGTAACAAACAGGCGCGGCATGGCCAGGGCGAGGCGCAATTTCTCAGTTGCCGTATCCAGCACTTGTCCGTCGGCCTTGGCTTTGTCCAGAAGGGCCAACATATTGCCATCGGTATCACGAATAGTGTCTTGCCAACCCTTGACATAGGCCCGCAAGAAAGCTTTGAATTGCTCAGGCTTCTCACGCAGCAATTGCACACGGGTGATGACGGCATTGCCATACAGCTCAAGGCCGTAGTCGTTGTAAAGGAAGGGAACAATATCTTCCAGCTTGACCCCGCCCCGCACCAAATTGGGCATGGCCGAGGTCATAAAGCCGCTGATGGCATCCACCCGACCTTGGATGAGGAAAGGTTCGCGCAACTGCGGCTCCATAGTTACCCACTCCACCGAGCCCGGATCGATGCCGACTTGCTTGGCAAAGACCGGCCAGAGCCGACGCGGCGCATCCCCTGCCGGTGCTCCTAGCTTCTTGCCCGCCAGTTGGGCCGGCTCCCCAATGCCCTTATCTTTCAAGGTGTAGATGCCAAAGGGAGAGCGATTGAAGTGGACATAGATCGCTACCAAGGGCACGTCCGGATTTTTGGCATTGAACTCGATCATGGAGTAGGGATCCCCTTCCCCCAGGTCGTACTGGCCAGCGGCAATCTTGGTGATGGAATCGGCGGAGCCATAGCCGCGCTCGTAGGTGACCTCCAGCCCCTCTTCGGCGAAGTAGCCCTTCAAGATCGCCGTTACAAGGGGGGTATCCATCGAAGAGGGCAACCAAGAGAGGGTAAACTTCAGGGGCGTCAGTCCCTGGGAAACCAGAAGCGGCCCGCGGCTCTGAGCCCTCGCCTTTAGCCCTCCAACGGCAACCCAAGAGGCAGCCGCAGCAGCAGATTGAAGGAATTGACGACGCGACGATTTCGGGATGGACATACTAGTAAACTCCACAGCAGCTGTCTCAGCAGAAATCCGCAAGCGGGAAGGCGAGCATTACCGCCAAACAACTTAGCAAAGCAGAGTTAAACTTTTGTATTCGGTGATACTTTGTACCCAAAAGCTTGGCCTAAAGCTCTGTCCCGTCAATTTGTCAGAGCCATCTTCACAAAGCAGGCGAGCAAAAGCAAAGTTTGGCTGGGGGAGCATCTATTCTTTTGTCAGAGCCGGTTGGCTGTCGATATGATGATGCTTTTACTGCCCCAGGCATTCCTGGAACCTCTCTCGACGTCTGCCGACACGAACAGCCATGGCCACTCAACCCGTATCCACCTCGCTGATTCGGTTTCTCACCGCCGCCGTAGCCGAGAGCATTCGACGGGCCTCAGAGGCGGGGCAACTGGGATCCCTGGCCCCCCAGCAAGCCACAGCGATTGCCCCCGTGATCCAGATCCCCAGCGACCCTCGCTACGGCGATTACGCCTGTCCCACCCCCCTGGGCATGGCCAAGCTCTGCCGCCTAGCACCGGCCCAGATCGCCCAAACCCTGCAAAAACACTTGGATCTGCCGGACATCGAAACTCAGGTGGCGGGAGGAGGGTATCTCAACTTCCGGCTGGGGGATCCCTTTTTGGCCGAGCGCCTGCAGGAGCTGCTGCATCTGGGAGAACACTTCGGCAAAACAGCCACCCCCCATCCCGAGCGCATTCTGCTGGAGTTTGTCTCCGCCAACCCGACGGGGCCTTTGCATGTGGGCCATGGGCGTTGGGCTGCCGTCGGCTCCACAGTGGCCAACCTGCTGCGCTGGACGGGGCACCAGGTGGAGCGGGAGTTTTACATCAACGATGCCGGCAACCAAATGCGGCTCCTGGGCCAGTCCCTCGAGGTGCGGGTGCGGCAACTGCAGGGGGAAGAGGTGGCTCTGCCCGAAGATGCCTACCATGGCAGTTACTTGGTCGATATTGCCCGGCGGCTGTTGGGTCAGGTCAAGGCCGGGATCCGCCCTCTGCCCACCACCCTAGAGGAGTACACCGATTTTGCCTATGGGGAAATGCTGGCCTGGCAAAAGCAGACCCTGCAACAACTACGCACCGAGTTTGATCACTGGTTTAGCGAGCGCCGCCTGCACACCCCCGATCCCCAGACAGGCCTGAGCGCCATCCAGCAAGCTTTGCAGGAGCTGCAAGAGCGCGGCTTTCTCTACAAAGCCAAAGCGCCGCGGGGTGAGGATCCCAAGCCAGGGGCCGAAGAGGCCGTCTATTTCAAAACCCAAGAATTTGGCGACGACAAGGATCGGGTGGTGCAAAAGGCCGATGGTTCGTTCACTTATCTAGCCGCCGATATTGCCTACCACCGGGATAAAGTGCAGCGGGGATATCACCGGCTGATCAACATTCTTGGCTCGGATCACCATGGCTATATCGGCCGCTTAAAGGCGGCGGTGGGTGCCTTCAGCCCAGATGTCAAGCTGGAAATCTTGATTGGACAATTTGTCAAATTGTTCAAAACCGACCCGCAAACCGGTGAGAAAACCGAAGTGCGCATGTCCAAGCGCACCGGCAACTTTGTCTCACTCAATGACCTGATCGAAGATCCAGAAATTGGCGTGGGGGTCGATGCAGCCCGCTGGTTTTTGCTTAGCAGCAGCATGGACAGCCCCATCAACTTCGATTTGGATTTGGCCGTCAAGCAAACTTTCGATAACCCGGTCGTGTATGTTCACTACAGCCATGCCCGCTGTTGCACTCTGCTGCGGCGGCTACAGGAAGAAGAAAAGGTTGAACTGACCAACAAAGTCCCTTTGACGGAGCAACAAAAACTGCCCTACAAAGAGCCAGAAGAGCGGGCCCTGCTGCTGCGCTTGTTGGCCTTGCCGGATGAGCTGATCGCCGCTGCCGAAGAGCGCGCTCCCCACAAGATCATCCGCTATGCAGAAGCCATCGCCGCCGATTTCAACAAGTTTTACGACAACTGCCGTATTTTGCCGCTCTTGAAAGAGGATCCCCTTTTGGCCCAAGCCCGCATCCAATTGGTGCAGGCCACGCAGCAGGTTTTGTTTAACGTCCTCACCGGCATTCTCGGCCTGAGCGCGCCGGAGTCTATGTGATTTACGAAGGAGTGCCGTAAGGCCCCCAGCTCACGCTCTGGGCGGAAGCCAGCTATAGCGGTCGCGAGTAGGTCAATTGCAATAAACCGTTCCACAACGCATAGTCATTTATCTCACCGTCAAGGTGAAACAAACGACCGGTTGCTTCCTGCTAAGGCCTCTGGCCCACTAGCGCGATCAGTTGAAATAGATGGTAATAAAAACCACGACTGCTATCAGCCCCTTTGATTCCGGTAACGCCGATCCCCGTCTCGATGAGGGAGAGGAGATAGGGCTCAAGCGCCTAAGTTTCGACTCTGTGGGCGCGCAAGAGCAAGTTGGTTCCCAAGTCCTCTTGGGCTGCCCAAAAGGCGCAAATCCACCACGAAACCTCGTCTTGGCGATAAATGCCACAAGTGAAAGGATAAGGTTGCAAAATATTCGCCATCTGCGCTAAGGCCGGAACTTCCGCCATGTAGTCGGCCCACACTTGAGGATCCAAGGCTTCGTAGGTGAAATCGGAAGGAAAGAATGTGCAACTGGATTCCAGGCTGGGCCGGTTGGTCAGCAACAATTGAGCAGGATCTGAGGATTCACAGCCCAAGCGATCCCCGATCTGAAAAGTCAGTTGAAACAGGCGGTTAATCAGATCAAATTGCTCAGGGCTCATAAGTTCAGAATTCCTAACTTTCAGATTGGGATGGGCGTTAGAGTTGACAGGTGCGACGGCTGCGCTCCAGCTCCGGCTCGATCCAGGAGAGGGCGAAGTGACTCACACAGGGCAACTGCGGGAAGCGGCGGGCCAGCTCTGCTGTTTGGGTTTCCAGGCTGGGGCGTTGCCGCTGGGCTTGTCCCCATAGACCGGCAATGGCCGGGCAGACAAAGGTTTGGGGAGAGGCCACAGCCAGGACCTGCTCCACCTGCTGCGCCACACAGGAGCTATCCTCGCACTTGGCATAGGCCATTGGGTGCCATTCCATACCCGGATCAAAGCGGTCCCAGGGTTGCAGACGAGCGTCAAACCCTTCTCCTACTGCTTGGTTGCCTTCTGGGAAGAAGACAGCCCCCACCGGGATCCCCAGCCTCTGGGCGGGTTGGGCGGCCTGCTGTAGATAATCGAGAACGCCGTAGCGGGCAAACTCGACGCTCAGCTGCCAAAGCTGCTGCTGCCAACGTTCTTGGCGAACGGCGGCGCTGGGGGTGGGGGAAGGGGCAGGAGTTGGTGCTGCTGCCTCAGAACTGGAATCCGCCGGTTTCTCCAGACTCTCTGGTAAATCTTTTGCAGAGGAAAGCTGATCCCCCTGCCAATTCCTGCTGGCCATGTCTTGGGCAGCCCAGTCCAGTAACTCTGGGGAAAGCGCCCATTTCTCGGTCGGGCTGGGCCAGGGATCCCCTGGCTGACGCCATCTGGGTTCCTCGGCGTAGGCGGCATCCAACTGCTGCACATCCCTCACCGTCACGTAGCCCTGGCTTAGGTAGCGCTCCAGCAATGCCCGACCCGCCGAGTTTTCTGCCAAATTGAGGTAGGCTTTCCGGGCGGCCTCTCCATGAATCCACAAGTCTCGGACGGTGGCTGCCACGCTGGATCCCCCTGAGCCACGCGGATAGCGAATGTAGTCGAAAAGGATCCCATCCGGCTGTCGCTGTAGGATGCGGCGGACTAACTCGGCAAAATCCCGCCGTGCCAGGGGATGAAAGGGATCCACAAATACCTCGCCAGGACT
The DNA here is from genome assembly GCF_047462015.1 of Synechococcus sp. R5-13. Taxonomy (NCBI): domain Bacteria; kingdom Bacillati; phylum Cyanobacteriota; class Cyanophyceae; order Synechococcales; family Synechococcaceae; genus Synechococcus; species Synechococcus sp. R5-13. Next base: position 19,274 of record NZ_JANSIL010000053.1, read on the forward strand.
GCCCAGGTCTTCCGAAAGGGCTGTAGCGGGATCCAAGACGGTGGTGATGCCGCGACCGTTGCGGGCCAGGGCCACCTGTCGATCGGGCCGTTGTCCGTAGCTGTAGCCGAAATTGAGGGAAAACACCCAGGCATAGGCAGATAAGCCGCGGCGTCGTGCCGCCTTCAGAGCCAGATCCAACAAGTCGGCGTTGGGCTGTAAGCTGGGCCAGATCCCCCCTGCGCCATCCGGCAAAATAGAGCGGCCATCGTAAAAGGTCTCGATAAAGACGCGGTTGTAGCCCAGGTTCACTACTTGGTCGAATACCTGATCCAACACGCCCGGATTGGCATCACAGGGATGCAGACGTACCCAGATGGCCTGGATCTGGGGCCAGCGTTGGCTGCGGCAGGCAATCAAGGCGGCACGATGCTCGTCCAAAATCTGCGCGTATTCGGCCCAGGCGACATCTGACCGGTTGGCCTGTTGGCGCAGTTGAGACTTGCGGGCCACTTCCGCAGGCGGTTGCTGACAGAAGGCATTGAGCAGGGATCCCGCCGGTTCCTGGCTGCCCTGAAGCCGAGAACCAGAGCCCGGGAAAAGAAAACGGCCCGGCCCCAGAAATTGGGCATGGGCTGCGATCCCCCATCCCAGCAATATCAGTGCGCCCAGCACACCCGCAAGCCAGCGGCTCCCTTTGTTTTTTGGCAGTCTTAGCACTCTCAACCTCCACGAGAATGTCTGCGATCGTACTCTTCTCCTGCCCAGAGAGCGGCTATTGAAAAAAAACAGCCGCCCGTGCCCACACCGGCGCAATCCCTTGGTCGATCTCTACCTTAAGTCCGAGTGGTAGGGGGTTGCTCTTCGGTTTTGCCCCTTCCGCCACTGTGACCGTTAGCCAGGTTCTCCTAGGGATCTCGCCAAAAGGCATAGATTAGCGCTTATGATTTAGTAGTAAACCTTTAGCTTTTCTTGATGTCCATGAAGGCCATTACCTTGCACCAACTGCAAATCTTCGAGGTTGCCGCTCGTCACTTGAGCTTTACCCGCGCTGCAGAAGAGCTTTACCTGACCCAGCCCACGATTTCCATGCAGATCAAGCAATTGAGCAAAGCTGTAGGGTTGCCGCTGTTTGAACAGGTGGGCAAGCGGCTGTATCTCACCGAAGCGGGGCAAGCTTTACACCAAACCTGCGAGAAGATTTTTGAACAATTGAATCAATTCGAGATGACCCTTGCCGACCTGAAGGGGCTAAAGCAGGGACGGCTGAGCATTGGAGTGGTCACCACTGCCAAATACTTTATTCCCCGTCTGCTGGGGCCATTTTGTCAGCAGTATCCCGGCATTGACGTAGCTCTTAAGGTGCTCAACCGCCAGCAGGTTTTGGAGCGGATGAGCAACAACATGGACGATCTCTACGTGATGGGGATGCCGCCAGAAGATCTGGACGTGGTGGCGCAACCTTTTCTGGAAAATCCCTTGGTGGTGATGGCCCCCATTCATCATCCGCTGGTGGGCCAAAAGCGGATCCCTCTGGCGCGCATTGCCCAAGAACCTTTTTTAGCCCGTGAACCCGGCTCCGGCACCCGCATGGCTGTAGAGCGGCTCTTCGACAAGCATAACCTGAAACTCAACATCCGCATGGAGATAGGCAGCAGCGAAGCCATTCGCCAGGGCATTGTGGGTGGATTGGGCATTTCGGTTTTGTCTCAGCATGTGTTGGCCTTGGGGGGGTGGCAGCATCATCTGGCTATTTTGGATGTGGAAGAGTTTCCCATTCGGGGGTTCTGGCATTTGGTCTATTTGCGCTCTAAACGTCTTTCGGTGGTGGCCAAAGCTTTTGCCGACTTTCTTCTTTCCCAGGTTTCTCAAATGGAGCTGGACTTTGTGGCTAAAGAGCAGCACAAATCCAATTCAAATCCCAATCCAAATCCGCTTTCCGGCAAAGAGGCTGAAGCACAGCCGAGAGCTCTTGTCGCAACCCCCGGATCCCCTCAAAGTCGTGAGTGAACAATACTCGCAAAAACCCCAGGTAAGCCCGCGCCCACTCGTCTTCCGGATCCAGCTCGACGATCTGTTGAAAATGCAACTGAGCTGCTTCCGGTTGCAGCAGCACCGCCAACAGCAAGCCCAGTTGGTAGTGGCTCTGGATTTGCTGGCTCAGTTGGCCTTGGGCAGCAGCCTGTTGCCGTTCCCCCTCCAGCAGTTGCCGTACCAGGATGCGATCTGGATCCGTCAAAAAAGTCGGGTATTGCAGGGTTGTCCAGGCATTGAGGTAAAGGGAGAGGGCCTGCAGATCCCCAACAGCGGCAGCTCTGGCCGCCCTGCGGAGAGGAAACAAGGGATCCGTTACAAGGAAGGGGCCTTCCTTCGGGAAGCTCGACAGGGATCCTCTCCAGGATTGGTGTAGGGAATGGCGGATCCCTTTGGGCGACTGCCATTCCAGGTGGAGAAGGCCACCTCTTGGGAAGTCGGTTGTGGGCAGCGTCAAGATCTCTTCCACCAGCCAGCCGCCTGTTGAGTTGAGCTGCAGGCGATTCTGCCCCAGCACCCAGGCCCGCTTCTCCAAAACCCGTCCTTGCCCATCTTCCAGCCGCGCCCAAACCAGCGTCTGGGCCAAGTTCTGAGCTGGGCCTTGCCAGCGCAACTTCCAGGCCGGGATCCCCAGCTCCAACAGCGCCTCAACCTCCACCAGCTCCACCTCCTCAGCTTCAAGAGGCCACTCCTGTACCGTCACCTTTGAAAAGCGAGGGAAGTAAGTGTGCAGCCGACCCACCGTAGGCAACTCCACCGCCGGATCTTGTCGCCAGTCTGGGCTGCTGCGCAGGTGCTGCCGGATCTGCTCCTTAGTCGGGCCATAAGGGCCAATAATTCCCTGTTCCCCTTCGGCATCCACAAACCCATCCAGCAAGGATAGCTCCAGCTCCGGCCAGGGGGTTTGCCCAGCAGCGCGGAATGTAACCGGCCAGCGCTGAAGAGCCGACAAGTAGGTGAGGGTTTCGGAAGAGATCAGCTCTGTGTTGGGGAGAACCCCCAGCGTGGTGGTCAAACCTGGCTGGATCAAGGATTGGATCCACTGGGTCAGCTCCTGCGTGGGGTGCTTCCCCTGCCAGCGCATCTGGATCCCCGTCCACAGAGGGGCCACCCCTGGGGTGAGGGGCCGACCCAAATTGGCCAAGGCCAAGCAGCCCAGAACTAGCCCTGCACAGACTCCCCTTTGCAAAGCCCACGCACCCCAGCGTTCCTCCAACCACCGGCAAGCCTTTTGGATCCCGCCTGCTGATAACACGGCCAAGAGAGGCAGCAGGGGTAGGGTGAAGCGCACATCTTTGATGTCCACCAGGGTGTAGAGAAGGTAGCCGGAACCGTAGGTGGCCCACAAGACTGCCTCTCGCCTGTCCAGGGATCCCCACCCGCTCAGCAGCGGCAACCCACACAAAAAAGGGCTCATCTGCAGGGGCAAAAGGCGCAAGTAGGCAGTCCACCAGCACAGGGATCCCGCTGGGCAAGTGATGTAGTAGTGGGCAGTCTCGGCGTAAGCCCAGCCATTGCTGAGCACAAACAGCCAATTGGCCCCATACCAGGGCCAGCACAAAAGCAGCATCACACCCATCCCCAAGGCCAAGTGGGCCAGCCGCGCCGGCCAAGGGATCCCTTTCCACCACCCCACCGCTTTCCCAGAGCGCCAGAGGGCCTGACCTGCAACTCCCACCAAAGGCAGCAGCAAAAACAGCACCCCTGTCCACTTGGTGAGCAGCACCGCCGCCACCCCCGCCCCCACCCCCACCGCCCCCCACCAGGAAGGCTTCTCCCCATAGGCCCACAGCGCCCAAAACGCCAGCGTCACCGCCACCACCAGCGGCAACTCCAACATGTACACGTGGGCCAAAGCCGTGATCCCCGGATAGAGGAGCAGCAGCGCCGCCGCCAGCCAGCCCACTTCCCAGGAGCGATAGACCCGCTGTCCCAGCCGCTGGGTTGCCAGAACCAGCACCCCCAGCAACACCAAGTTGAGCAACTGCCCGTCCGCCCGGCTGAAGGGATGCAGAGCCGCCAAGGGGATCCCCAGCCAATAGGCCAAAGGGGGGTAGCGCTGGTTCAAATGCAAAAACTGCTGACCCCACAGCCCATCCCAGCGAAACCGCTGCAGGTGAAGCCCAAACGCCTGCGCCTGCAGCAGATGCTGCGCCTCATCCCACGCCGGCGGCAAGGGATCCGTCCAATTCCAGATCACCAGCAGCAGCAGGGCCACCATCCCCAGCCCGGCCCACCACCGCAGGCAAGGGATCCCCGGCCTGTGGGGTCTCTCCGGCAATGTCTCTCTCTCCTCGTCTGTACCGTTCATGCTTTGAAAACAATCCGCAGAGATTCAGCAGACATTGGGATCCCTTGCAACTGCCACCTGGCCTTGCCCCCCAGAGCTAAACTCAACCTGTGTCATTCTCAGCGCTCCTCCCATAGACCGAGAGCTTCAGCATCCCATGATCGCTCCATCTGCCGGCCCAGAAGGGGTTTGGATCCTTGCGGATCAACTCCACCCCCAGCAATCCGCCCTCGCTTCCCTCTCGACCCTATCCCCAGACCGAGTTCCCGTCATTCTCATCGAATCTCACCGGTGGGCCAGCTCCCGCAACCACCATCAGCAGAAATTGGTGCTGGTCTGGTCGGCCATGCGCCACTTTGCCCAAGAACTGCAACAGCGGGGCTACCCGGTCACCTATGTGGAAGCGGAAGGCTTTGCCGAGCCGCTGCAAACCTGGGCCAAGCAGCATCAACTGCAGCAGATCCGCCTCATGCAGCCCGCCGATATTCCCGTCCGAGATGAAATAGAAAAGCTGAGATCCACCCTCCCTTGCCCCCTCCTGATCTTGGAAAACAACCACTTCCTCTGGACAGCTGATCAATTTATCGAGTGGGCCTCAGGCCGCAAGCGCCTGCTTCTGGAAGACTTTTACCGCGAAGGGCGAAGACGCTTCCGCATTCTCATGGATGGCCCCAAGCCCCTGGGCGGGCGCTGGAACTACGACCGGGAAAACCGCCATCCCCCCAAACCCGGAATGCGCTACCCCCAGCCCCTCACCTTTTCCCCCGATGCCATTACCCAGGCTGTCATCGCAAAAGTTAGGCAACACTACGGCCATCACTTCGGATCCTTAGAAGGATTTGGCTGGGCCGTCACCCGCGCCCAAGCCCTGCAAGTGCTTGATCATTTCATTCACGAGCGCCTGCCCCACTTCGGCCCCTGGCAAGACGCCATGCAAGCCGGGGAAGACTTCCTTTTCCACTCGCTGCTTTCTCCCTACCTCAACTTGGGCCTGCTCACCCCCCACGAAGTCATCGCTGCCGTCGAACAAGCCTACCATCGCGGCGGGATCCCCCTGTCCTCCGCCGAAGGCTTCATCCGCCAGATCCTGGGCTGGCGAGAGTACATGCACGGCTTCTACGAATACCAAATGCCCAACGGCTATGCCCAGAAGAACTTTTTTGACCACCGCCGACCCCTGCCCCACTTCTTCTGGACCGGCGACACCGACATGGCCTGTCTGCGGCACACCCTGGATCAAATTCGCCGTCATGGTTATGCCCACCATATCCAGCGGCTGATGGTGCTCAGCAATTTCGCCCTCATCAGCGGCATCCAACCCCAGGCAGTGGAAGCGTGGTTTCAGGATGTGTTTATCGACAGCTACGACTGGGTGATGCAGCCCAACGTCATCGGCATGGGCCTTTTTGCCGATGGGGGCATGCTCTCCACCAAACCCTATGCCGCCTCTGCTCAGTACATCCGCAAAATGAGTGACTACTGCCGCCATTGCCGCTACAATCCCAGCGAAAAGGTTGGCAAACAAGCCTGCCCCATCAATACGTTGTATTGGGACTTCCTGTTGCGTCAGCGATCCCTCTTAGCCCCCTTGGGCAGAATGAAATGGGTATTGATCCATTTGGATCGCATGGAACCGGAGCTGAAGGCCCAGATCCAGGCGCAAGCCGCTGCTTGGTGGGATCCCTTGCAATCTGCACTCGACGAACAGAGTCCATCTCATTTGCAATCTGTCTAAGCACCAGAAGATTAAGCATCCGGTAAAATTGAGGCACCCTCCTACCCACCTGTCGCTTTGTAAGGACTGCAAGCCATGAAATGTCCCCGCTGCAGCAAACAAGAAATCCGAGTTTTGGAATCTCGTTCGGCAGAAGGCGGCCAGAGTGTGCGGCGGCGGCGAGAATGCATGTCCTGTGGCTACCGCTTCACCACCTATGAGCGCATCGAGTTCATGCCCATCATGGTCATTAAACGGGATGGATCCCGCGAAAGTTTCAACCGCAACAAGATCCTGCAAGGGGTGATGCGTGCCTGCCAAAAAACCCCCGTCACCGTCAGACAGATGGAAGAGCTGGTCAATGAGATCGAAGAAAAACTGCAATTGGAAGATGCCCAAGAGGTAACCAGCCTGCGCATCGGCGAGATGGTGCTGGAGCGCCTGCAACACCTAAGTGAGGTGGCCTACGTGCGCTTTGCCTCCGTTTATCGCCAGTTTCAGGGTATAAAAGACTTTGTCAATGAGCTGGAACAGTTGGAACCACCTCTGCGACGGGATCTGGAGCGGCTGCTGCAGGACTCCTCTGCCTCAGATTCCGAATCTTCAGGCTCCCCGGACTTGGTGGGGGAGTATTCGTGACGTGGGAACGACAGCGCAAGCCGGCCCTCCCTGGAAGCAGCGGGGAAATGGCGCTTGTGGGCCGGAAAAATTGCTGTGAAGAGATCGCCCATTCCAAAGGCTTAGCGGTATGCTTGGGGTAGCAATCGCGGCTTACACTAAAGCTAGAGCTGCACGCCTTTAGATTGCCGGTGTTCAGCACTATCCTTGGAGATCCCTGATATCTTGGATCCCTCTGTGTCAAGCTGTCCCAGCCCCCTGTCCTTCCGAGTCGATCCCAATTTATGCAATACGGTTTTCGGGGTTCTAGCCCCTCTGGCGCTCGCAACAGCAACAGTAACCCCAGTGGCTTTCGCTCCCCTGCCGCAATGGAGACGGGGCCAGGGGTGGTGCCGATTCAGGTGTATCAACAAGTGGCCGAAGAGTTGGAGTCTGCCCGTCAGCAGGTAAGCCTGCTTTCCTCGGAAAACCAGCACCTGCGCGCTCTGCATCAGCAGTTGTCTGGAGAGCTCGCTGCCATCACCCGAGAGTTCCAGGGGCAATTGGGCCACACCCTGAAGCGCCTGCAGCAAATCAGCCTACGGCTTGCTGACGCAAATGGCCAGGCTGCCCAAGTTGCTGCAGCTTCTGAAGCCTCTTTCCAACAGAACAGCCCGACTGCCAATCCCGGCCAACCGGAAGCCCCTCCCAGCTACGATTTTTTGAATCGCCTCAAGCGCCGACAGGCCCGCAACGAGACCCCCTCCTTCTCATCCAACGGCTTTGCCCCGTCCTCCTTTGATTCCCTTCGCCACCCTTCCACCCACACCTCTGCCGAGCCCTACCCCCGCACTGGCTACCAGGTTCCTTCCCTGGACGAGTTGATGCAGGATAGGGGCGGCCCGGATCCCTATCTCGGCGAGGCAGACTCCTCAGCCTATTCCACCGGCATTTATCAGCGGGTACGGGAGCAACATCACGGATCCCAGGGCTCTGCCGTACTTTGGATGGCCGCTGCAGTCGTCTTAGTCATTGGATCGTTTGGGTTGGGATTTGTAGCCGTACAGCCGTTTTTGCGCAACAACCCACCGCCCGTGCAAGCACCCTGAGAGCTATTCACAGGATGCTCCAAAAGCCCGCTGGCGGGATTAGGATGCCCCCAATGCACTCCGCACCACTGACGAATGACCAGGGGTTATATCTGTGATCCAGGCTGTCGCTGCTCCTCTGACGCCTAACACATTCTTCGAGCATATGCCCGACGAGGGCCGCTTTGAGCTGTGCAATAGAGTCACGGTCAAAATGCAGCCCACAGGTTCTCACAAGCAGGTGGCGAGCTTTTTGGCATAGCGGTTAGCGGTGCCCACGCGCAAATCCAGCAAGATCAAATCCGCTTTTTTGCCCACCTCCAAGCTGCCGATTTCCCCTTCCAGACCCAGACAGGCGGCACTGCCTTGTGTAGCCATCCACAAAGCCTGTTGCGCCGGCAGAGCAGCTCCATCCCCCGATCCCAACCGCTGCAGAAACACCGCCAACCGCATCTCCTCGATTCGATTTCTTCAGCCCCCACATGCACACAGTGGGCGGCCAAGGTCTGAGCACTCAGGGATCCCCAGCGTTTCAAACACTGCACCGGGGTCAATCCATAGCGAGCCTGTAGAGTTTCCACTCCCCGGCGAGTTTCCGCCAAGTGGGTGTGCAGCCCCACTCCATACCTTTGGGCTAGAGCGGATCCCTGGACAAAACTCTCAGGATGGCCAGAATAAGGAGCATGGAACCTGACCCAGATGTAAATTTGCCCCTCCCCGCGTCCATGCCAAACCTGGATCAAAGCCTCCGTGTCCGCCAGGGATTCTCCCACTCCCCTCGGTTCGTCGATCACCTGTGGGCTGAGGATCCCTCGTAACCCCGACTGCAAGCTCACTGCTGCTGCTAGATGTCGATAGATGCCAAGAGTAACTACGGATAGGGATCGTGAAGTTGGATTACATCCCCCCCTCTCCCATGCCGTACACGAAGACCGCTCTGGCAGAACGAGCCAACTGGTGTAGAGCAGGTAACATGGCAAGCTAATGGTCGACAAAACTGTTACCTCACTAGCTTGCCTTCACCCAATGGTGTCAGCTTTCAGGTAGAGAGGCTTGACGGAAGCCAACCCCCCTATTGATTGGGTTCCTCTTGATTGGGTTAGGGTGGTGGGCCTGGCACCGAGCTAGGTTGCCAGCAGGTCGCCCTGCCAGTAGATTCGCCGCTGATGCGTTTCACGTCCGAGTTCGGGATGGGTCGGCGTGGTTCCACATCGCCAT
>NZ_JANSIL010000054.1:0-2871 GCF_047462015.1 Synechococcus sp. R5-13
GGGCGTGTAGATCGAGGCAGCAGCGGGAATGCGCTCGACGGAGCGGCGTTTAGGCCGCAGCCCCTGCACAGCTTCCACCAAGGCGGCAATGTGCTCGGGACGGGTGCCGCAACACCCTCCCACCACCGCTACCCCCAGATCCCGCACAAAATGCTCCAGGTGGAAGCGCAACTGCTCCGGGGTGAGCTTGTAGTGGGCTTTGCCGCCGATGTTTTCCGGCAGGCCGGCGTTGGGGATGCAGGAGATGGGAAAGGGGGAATGCCGAGAGAGGTAGCGGATGTGCTCCACCATTTTGTCGGGGCCGGTGGCACAGTTGAGGCCTAGCACATCGATGGGATAGGGCTCCAGGATGGCCAAAGCCGCCCCGATCTCCGTGCCCACCAGCATTGTCCCCTGCACCTCAAAGGTCAGGGACACCACCACCGGCAGGCGGATCCCGCGTCGGGCAAACTCCTGCTGCACGGCCACCAGGGCCGCCTTGGTCTGCAAAATGTCCTGGCAGGTCTCGATGATCAGCAGATCCGCCCCACCGTCAACTAGCCCCTGCACCTGCTCCTCGTAGGCAGCCCGCATCTCATCAAAGCTGATGTGCCCCAGGGTGGGCAGCTTGGTGGTGGGGCCGATGGAGCCGGCCACGAAACGGGGCTTTTCCGGCGTCGCAAACTCGGCTGCTACCCGCTTGGCCAGTCGCGCCGCCGCCACGTTCAGCTCGTAGGCTTTTTCCGGGATCCCGTACTCGGCCAAAACGATGGAGGTGGCCCCAAAGGTATTGGTCTCAACAACGTCGGCCCCCACTTCCAGAAAGCCGCGGTGTACCCGCTCCACCGCCTCCGGCTTGGTCAGCACCAGCATCTCGTTGCAACCCTCCAGCTCCAGCCCACCAAAATCCGCTGCCGTCAGGTTCTGGGCCTGGAGGGAGGATCCCATCGCCCCATCAAAGACAATCACACGTTCCTGGAGATGCTGCAGGAAGGGATGGGTCATAGAAGTCAAAGTCAGGCAGGGTGTCATCGACCTAGAGTCTGATTTAAGTTAGCATCGAGCAATTTGCTCGGACTAGGCCGAAGGATGGATCCCTGGCCAGGGCTTCCATTCTGGCCATTGTTGAGGTGAATTTAACATTTTCTTTGCCTGCCCCGTTGCTGTTTCCCCCAGGTCGGGCTAATTTAGGGAAGACGTTTTGGTGTGAACGGCTACAGTTGCTCGCAAGTGTTCCTCCCAGGGTCACTTGCCGCCTGCTGTAGAGCGATCTTCTCCTCGCAGGTTGGAGTGGTTGAGGTGCTGAATGTTCCGTCCCCTTGGTAAAGTGCCTCGCACTCCGTCGCAGGATCGACGAAGAGAAAGATCCACCTTTCGCCACCTCGAGAGGCCCCGTCCATCAAGACGAGTCTTGCGCCAGTTCAGTTGAGCTCCATGAGCGATATCTGCTTCCAGATTGACCCGAGCAATCGGTTATTCAGAAGCGGGCAGGCTGGCCTAGGGCAAGTCAGGCTTTGGCTTGCGGATATCGGCTCCCTCACTCTGGCGTTGTGGGATGCAGCAGAGCTGCAACTTGCTCCTCTCCCTTTGGCGTCTAAGCTCCCTTAGTCACCTTTAGTTGTCTGTGATTAGGATCACGAGGAACTCAGCATGGCTCAAGCAAAGGAATTGGTGAAATCGGGTAAAACAGCTCTTCTCGAACCGGATCTGGAAAATCCACCTTCCAGCGCCCTGGAGTTGGACACCGAGACAGATACCCTCGAGAGCGAACTGGATACCGGTGACACTGATGCTTTTGATGAGGATGACGACGACGAAGAGGCAGCAGAGGAGGATGGAGAGACTGCCGCTACCGGTGCCAAAGGTCGCTCAAAGCGCAAGGCGGCCAGTAAGAAAAAGCCCTACACCGATGACTCTATCCGGGTCTACTTACAGGAAATTGGGCGTATTCGGCTGCTGCGGGCCGATGAAGAAATCGAGCTAGCCCGAAAAATTGCCGATCTGCTGGAGCTAGAGCGCGCTCGCGAGGCCGTTTTTCAGCGTATGGGCCTCTGGTCAGACCCAGAAGAGGTGCCGGACACCCTCTGGGCAGAAGAGGTCAAGATGTCCTTGCCGGAGTTTCGGCGGCGGTTGCATCGGGGGCGGCGGGCCAAAGAAAAGATGGTGCAGTCTAATCTGCGTTTGGTGGTGTCCATCGCCAAAAAGTACATGAACCGGGGCCTGTCTTTTCAGGATTTGATTCAGGAGGGATCCCTGGGCCTGATTCGGGCAGCCGAGAAATTCGACCACGAGAAGGGCTACAAGTTCTCCACCTATGCGACGTGGTGGATTCGACAGGCCATCACCCGCGCCATTGCCGACCAATCCCGCACCATTCGCCTGCCTGTCCACCTCTACGAGACGATCTCCCGCATCAAAAAGGTAACCAAGTTGCTTTCCCAGGAATTGGGCCGCAAGCCCACCGAAGAGGAGATCGCCACCCGCATGGAGATCACCATCGAGAAGTTGCGCTTTATCGCCAAGTCGGCCCAGCTTCCCATCTCTTTGGAAACCCCCATCGGCAAGGAAGAGGATTCTCGGCTGGGAGACTTTATCGAGTCAGAGGGGGAGACGCCGGAGGATCGGGTGGCCAAAGTCTTGCTCAGAGAAGATCTGGAAAGCGTTTTGGAAACCCTCACCGCCCGCGAACGGGATGTGTTGAAGTTGCGCTACGGCTTGGATGATGGCCGCATGAAAACTCTGGAGGAAATCGGCCAGATCTTTAATGTCACCCGTGAGCGAATCCGGCAGATCGAGGCTAAGGCTCTGCGCAAGTTGCGCCACCCCAACCGCAACAGCGTGTTGAAGGAATACATCCGGTGACTCTGGGGCCCATTCCTTCTAGCTCTCAGG
>NZ_JANSIL010000055.1:0-14275 GCF_047462015.1 Synechococcus sp. R5-13
CAGACTTTTGGCCGGCAAACCTATATGGAGGAGGGCTTTCCTCCCGACACCAAGCCTGCGGCTATGGTGCAGGCCTCCAGCCCGAAAATTTGGTGACTGGGGCCGGAGAATGAAGATAGGCTGGAAGCGAACGTTGGTGTTCATCCAGGCGAGCGGGGGAAAAAGATGAACGAGCCCATGTCGCCGTCAGTACGGGCGGCTATCGAGCGGATGAAGTCTCGTTTGCGCATGACTCGTCGCTTTGGGTTTTGGTTCCAGGCAATCTTGGGGGCGACGGCGCTGCTGCTGTGGTTTGGCTTTTTAATCGGCCAAAATACCGTCTATCGAGATGACTCGCTGGGGGCTGTCATCGCCTTCTGGTTCACCTTGTTTACATTGCTCACCCTGGCAGCCGGTCTGTTCTTCAACTGGCGCTACTTGCTCCACGCGGAGCGCCGCTCAGCTTCTGCTGATGCCCTAAGCCAATTGGATTTGCCCAAGCAGTTGCAGTTGGTCACCTATGTCAGCCTCATTGGAGCCTTCCTTGCTTTGATTGGTATGGAAGCCCAAGTGGGCGAGCTGTTGGCGCGCATGTTTTCCCGCACCCAGGCCAACCAGGTGACAGGAGTGCTGCTGCTGGCCGCCAACATCAACGTGACGTTTGCCCACTTCGTCTGCTTGGCAGGGGTTCTCTGGATTACCGGTGTCCTCGACCGCGAACCCTAGCGCCGGATCCCTGGCCCACCTTTGGGAGTCATGTGGACAGTGGCGAGACGGCTTGTTGTTTTTATAGTCGTTTACAGTCGTTCCAGTTCAGGGCAAGACACCTGAGCTACTGTTCGCGCTAGCGGGACGGAGTCCTTGAAAGGCCTTCTGGCACGGTGCATTTAACGTTTTAGGCGTGGGTGCAGTGTCCTAGTTTGAATCGAAATGACCATAAATGGGCAAAGCAAAGAGCCCCCAACTTGGGAGATAAGCTGGGGGAAGCCCTTTAGGTTTGCTTGAGTTTTCTCCAGACCACCCAGGCCTTTGAGACCTTTGCGACCTCAGTAAAAGCAATGGCTTTACTTAAAGCCCACTGCCGCTTGCCAGACAAAAGCCAGCAGGAAAAACAGAACAGGGATGATCGGCAAAATGTCGATCAGCGGGTCAAACAATTCATAGCCTTCCGGCAAACTGGCCAGGAGCACCATCGCTGACATAGCAACAAACCTCAGGGGAAAATGCGGCTGAAGAAACTGCTTCTTTCAGAATTAAAATAGAGCTTAACATCATCCAGCAGGGATCCGGACTAAGTTCAAGAAATGTAAAGGAAGTGGCGACCTAGAGAACGCCAATGTTGGAGAGGCCCAAAACGACCCCCACTCCCAACAAATGGCCAAAGCTGGCAACCCCGATGACTTCTGGCCAGGTCATTCCCAGTACCGGCCCAGTCTCTGAGGCCACTCCAGAGGAGGATTTGAAGCTCAAGTAAGCCAGCCCTGTGCAGAGCAGAATGATCACGGCGTTCAGGGGGGACCAGGGGCTGGTTTGAGCGGTCAGAGCCAACAGCGCAACAACAGGCATCATGGTTTCCATCCTCAGCTCAGGTTAACCGACCCTTAGATTACCCCTCCTGCTGGGATCCCCTCGCAATCTGCACATGAATTGCAACAAAACCTCACACTACGGCTTTTCTCCGGCTTCAGGGGCAGTTTGCCGTTGTCGGGATCCTTCAGGAATCCTTGGCCAGGAGAGGAAGGTGCCCCCATGGCTGGGGTTGTGAGGAAAATAAGGCTTGGGCTGAGAAGCTGGGCAGGTCTCTGCCGTATACTAACGAAAGTTAACAAACTTATCTCTTCGATCTCTTTTCGGTGTGATGACTGGGACGCGCTGCCTCGACCCATCCTCTCTGTCTGCACTGTGCGCACCTAAGGATGGCTGCCGATGACTGTTGCTGCTACTGCTGAACCAGCCCAAAAACCTTTCGCATTGCCTCGTGAGCTGTTGGGGCCACCCTCGGAATTTTGGAATCCCACCTTGCTGATGTTTTTGGCTGCGGTGGTGCTTTCGGCCTCTTGCTTTGGCGGGTACGCCTTTTGGCACTGGCCCAAATGGATGGTGTTCTGGCTCAATTTTGTGGCCCTCTATGTTCTGGGCACGGTGATTCACGATGCTTCCCATGGCTCGGCCCACCGCAACCGCTTTCTGAACGAGGCACTCGGACACGGCTCTGCCCTGTTGCAGGGTTTTGTCTATCCCGTCTTTAAGCGGGTACACATGCAGCACCACGCCCACGTCAACCATCCTGAAGACGATCCCGATCACTACGTCTCGACAGGGGGGCCGCTGTGGCTGATCGCGCCGCGGTTTTTCTACCATGAGGTGTTTTTCTTTAAGCGGCAGCTCTGGCGGAAAGGTCGCTGGGATCTGCTGGAGTGGGGCTTGAGTCGGCTGGTGGTTATCCTGACCTTTGGTCTGGCCAGCTACTTCGGCTACACCGACTACATCATGAACTATTGGCTACCCCCTGCCTTTATCATGGGGTTCTTGCTGGGCTTGTTTTTTGACTACCTGCCCCATCGCCCTTTTCAATCCCAAGAGCGGTGGTACAATGCCCGCGTCTATCCCGGATGGCTGACCAACATTCTGCTGTTGGGGCAAAACTATCACCTGATCCACCATCTCTGGCCTTCTGTTCCCTGGTACAAATACCAAGCAGCCTACTGGGCAGCCAAACCTGAGCTGGACGCGCGCAACTGCCAGCAAACGCTGGGGATCTGGGAGAAGGGAGAGTTTTGGGGCTTTTTGTACGATGCTCTGATCGGTCTGCACTGGCACAAGCCCACTTCAGCTCACCCCGCTGCGCCAGCCAATCCAGAATCGGAGGGATCCCCTGCGGATCCACAGCTTGGCTAGCATGGTTTGGCCAACGCTGCAAGTCCCGCAGGTGCTGCTGTTTGTGGAAGCGGCCAGCCTGTTGCAGGACTCTAGCCAGGTTTTGTTGCAGGCCGGTCGGGCAACGGCAGATTTGCCGGAGTTGATTGCAGAAGCGCAGGCGCGGGCCGAAGTCCAGGTGCAGCTCCTTGGGATCCCCGCAGACTTGCGGGCACAGGTGCGAGGGATCCTCAGGTTGACCTCGCCCCAAGAGGTGCTGGCCTACTTGCAGGACTTGCTGGACAGGGGATCTGGCCCGGATTTGGAAGCCTTTTTGGAGCAGGCGGGATCCGCCTCTACAGTGCTGCGCTTCCCCCCCCTGTTGGTGGGGGCTGTGGCTCTGCAGGTGGTGCTGGAGCGGTTGGACTTTTCTCCAGAAGAGCGGGCTGTGGTGCAAGCCCAACGGGATCAATGGGAACAGGCCCTGGCGGAATTGGCCACTCACCACAGGGTTTCCCCAGAGCCGCTCCGGGCCACTGCCGAGACGGTGCTGCGGGCTGCTTCGGCAGAAGAGCTGCTGCAACTGGGTCAGGATCTTTTTCAAGATCTCCAAGATCTCGCTGCTGCCGATTCTGAGCCAGAAGCCGAGCCCCAGGTGGAATTGGCGGGGCCTCTGCTGTTCATGATGGTGGCGGATTACCTGCTGGCCCAAACGGAGTATCCGCTTACCCCGGAGCAGCGGCTGGACTTGCAAACCAATCGCGCCGCGGCAGAAACCCGCTACTTGGCCATGCAAAAGTTGGGCCGCATTGAAAACTTGGCGGAGCAGCAGGCTTATATTCGATCCTGGATTGACCAAGCTTCCGTACCGGATTTGCTGCAGGCTTTGGATCGCTTTTTTGCGGCGTCTGAACCCAACTCGTGAGGCCCAGAGATCACCAAAGGTTTGCTATCCCCTATCCTGGAAGCAAAGGGATCCCACTTGAGGTGCGAAAGTGGACTGGGGCAGCCTGTTCTGGATTTTCCTGATCTTCAGCTCTTTGCAACCTCTGCTGAACCGTCGTGCCCAAGAGTTCCGGCGCTTGATGGCCATTCGGGAGTTGGAGCAAAAGCGGGGCAGCCGGGTGATTCTGCTCATTCACCGCCAGGAGTCGATCAGTTTTTTGGGGATCCCGGTTTCCCGCTACATCAGCATCGAGGACTCCGAGCAGGTGTTGAGGGCGATTCGCCTCACTCCACCCAATACCCCGATTGATTTGATTTTGCATACCCCCGGTGGCCTGGTGCTGGCTACGGAGCAAATTGCCCGCGCCTTGATCCGCCATCCGGCCAAAGTGACAGTGTTTGTGCCCCACTACGCCATGTCGGGGGGGACGATGCTGGCCCTGGCCGCCGACGAAATCGTCATGGATGCCAATGCAGTCCTGGGGCCGGTGGATCCACAGTTGGGGGGGTATGCTGCCGCCAGTATTCTGCAGGTGGTGGCGGATAAACCCATTGCCGAAATCGACGACCAAACCCTGATCCTGGCGGATCTGGCCCGCAAAGCAATGCAACAGGTGCAGAACTTCGTGCGGGATCTCTTGAAGGACGATGTGCCCAAGCGCAAAATTGCCCCTGAACGGATCGAGCCCCTCATCCAGTACCTAACCAGTGGACAAGTTACCCACGACTACCCGATCACTGCCGAAGAAGCCCAAAGGTTGGGCCTGCCCATTTCTACTGAGTTGCCACCCCAAATCTATGCCCTGATGGACTTGTACCCGCAGGCCACCATAGGCCGTCCTTCTGTACAGTACATCCCTATCCCCTATGATCCCCGCCCCGCTCTGCCCAGAGGGGGATCCCGCTCTGGCCTAGGGTGAACTCTTGGCGTAAGCTTCCATGGCTTCCAGGCGCAGCCCTCTTGCCCGGCGAAACAGCTCTTGTCCGGTGTGCAGATGGCGGTCGTCGAAGTTCAGGGGGAAATACTGCAGCTCCTCTAGAGCGTCCTCTAGGTGGTTGAGGGCGTAGTAGAGGCGAGAGGCCACTCCCCCCAAGCTGCTGGGATTGGGAAGGCGCCGAAAGATCTGCTGAGCTTGGGCCAGTTTCTGGCTACACTCTTCCAAATAGGTGGCGAAGGACTCCAACAGGTCGGGATCAAAGGGATCCGCCGCCAAAGCATTCAACTGAGGCTTTAGGGAAGACAACAAGGGCCCCAACACTCGGTTTAGGGGGGTGTAGACCTGTTGGATCCAGGCTGCACGGGCGATGGCTTCGTGGCTGACGGTTTCACGGGGGGATCCCGTCGGCTGGGGGCAGGGTGAGGTGCGGCTGGAGTGCAGTTGCCGATCGTATTCGCGGCGAGATTGGGGATCCTTGAGCACCGCGTAGGCAGCGTTGATCTGGCGGATGCGCTCAGAGGTGGCCCGATCTTTTTTGGCCAGCAGGCTATCGGGATGGTGATACTTGACCAAACGACGGTAGGCGGACTTGATCTCCTCCGCCGTCGCCCCCACGGAAACGCCCAAAACTTCGTAGTGGGATCCCACTCCCGATCCGCTCTCCATAACCCCTAGGCTTGCCGGAAAGAAAAGAAACTTCCACATTGTACCTGCAGCCTAGAATAAAGGTGAGTTTTCCGGTGCTGCCCCATGTCTTCCGCCTCGCCCCAGGGATCCCCCCATCCTTTCAGTGCCCTCTTGGGGGCCGCCATCGCCGTCAGTTTGGGCTACGGGTTCTTTCAACTGCTGCTCTCGATGTTGGCCAAGTTGCCGCCAATTGAGGTGGAGATTGGATCGTTGGCCCGCGGAATCAGCATTCTGGTGCGCTACCTGCTGGTCGGTTCCGTTTCCTTGATCGCGTTTATGTTTGCCCTGGTGGGGCTGGGGCTGGCGGCCTACTTTTTGCAATTGCTGGGCGAGCGGCTGACCTCCTCTCGGCGCTGAAGCTGGGGGCTGTAGGCACAACTTCTGGCTGACCCGTTGGGCGTTTGTGATGAGCCGAACTTGCCGGCAGCTTCTCAGCGCAGCACCACCTTGGGGGAGAGCAACAAAGTCAGGGATCCCTGGCGGTAGTCAATCCGGCCTTCGGCAAAGCGCACTTGGGCTAGGCCCGCTTTTTTGAGGGTGATCGCGTGGGCGTTGGCCGGGTTTAGACCAACAGCCGCTTGTACCCACAGGCTCAGATCCGGCTGGTGACCGACCAGAGCCAAAGACGCCAGAGGTTCCCGCTCTGCTTGCCAGCGCACCAGGTCAGCAAAACTGCCGCCCGGAGCCAGCGGTTCAAACACCTCCACAGCTTCGGCCAGGTTCTCGTCCAAAAAGATCTCAGCCGTCTGCCGAGCCCTCACCAGGGGACTGGTGAGCAGGAGATCCCACCTCCAGCCCATGTTCTTGAGCTGGCGGGCAATCTTGCGGCAGCGCCTGCGACCTTCGTCTGTAAGGGCCCGAAAGGCATCCTCGACTTCTGGCCGGGGTTCCTCGGCTATGCCATGGCGAATAAAATCCACAGCCAGCTCCTGCCGGGCAGCTTGCTTTTCTGCCGCCCCCTGATAGTGCTCCGCACCGCTAACGCGATAGTGCTCCGCACCGCTAACGCAAACGCCCTCCTGTTGTTCAAACCCAGAGACCATAGAACCCCGTCCTGTCAGCGCGAACGGCACTGTCAAATCTTGACTGCCAAATCTTGGAATAACTGTAACTCTCCCAGAATACTGTGGGAAAAAAGCCCACTCCCTCTACGGCAGCACTCCCGCGACAAAACCGGAAGTCATGAAGAAGACGAAGGGTTATGCAGTCGCTGGCTGACCAGAGTGCGCCCCTCCTGGGTGTAGAGCTGCCAGTAGTTCCAGTAGTTGCCAAACACGGACTTCACATAGCCCCGGGTTTCGGGGAAGGGGATCTGCTCCACAAACACGTCCGGATCCCCGAAGCCAAAGCGGTTCAGCCATCTGGCCACGTTGCCGGGGCCACCGTTGTAGCTGGCCAGGGCCAGCAAGGTGTTGTCTTGGTAAGTGCGGTGGGTGTAGTCGAAGTACCAGGATCCCAGGTAGAGATTGTCGGCGGGGTTGGTGAGGCTGTACTGGGCCAGGCCGATCTGCTGGGCAATCCAGCGGCCAGTAGCGGGCATCACCTGCATCAAGCCCAAAGCCCCCGAGGCCGAGACGATCTCCGGCTCAAAGCGGGATTCCTGCCGGATCAAAGCCGCCACCATCAAGGGATTGAGGTTAAATTGCCGTGACCAGTGGGCCAAGCCGGGTTGGGCGTAGGGATCCCCGCTCCAGGAATTGTCTGGGCCGGCATAGTAGTGCAGCGGATAGATGGCCTGCCAGAAATCTTGGCGCTGCCTCAACGTCTCCAGCAGGGGATCCGGCTCTTCGCTGAAGCGCAAAGCAGCCACCTGGTTAATGCCCCGCAGGTGATCTCCGGCGCTGTTGCGCAAAATGCCCGTAACAAAGCGCTCGGCAACGCTCATCTGGCCGGGATCCCGCTGCACGGGAGTTTCGCCCTGCCAGCGTTCCCAGGCCAGTTGGCTGGCTCCCATCAAATGCAGGGTTTGCGTAACTGCAGAGACCCCTGGCAACGGTTGGCGCACCGGCTGAAAATCCACCTCAACCCTTTTGCGCCCGCTGTAGAAATCCCCCACCGGCCAGCCCAGTTGCACTGCCGACCGCCAGCCGTAGTAGGTGTGGGGAAACTGCCGCAGCACCTGCCGATAGGTTTGCCGAGCTGCAGCCACATCCCCCTGCTGTTCCCGCCATTTGCCCGCCCAGTAGAGCAGTTGTGCCCCCATTTCTGTATCCCGCTGAGCAGATCCGATCTGTTGGGCCAGGGCGATGGCTTGGCTGAGATTGCCTGCTTGTGCTTGGCTCCAGGCCACTGTCCAGGCGGCATTGGCTGCAGCTTCGCTGGCCGGAAAGCGATCCCAAAGGGCTTGCCGGGTGGCTTGGGCCGATTGGGGGCTGGCGTTGCGATCGTAAAGCTGGCTGAGGCTGAGCAACGCCTCTGGAGCTTCTTTATCTGAGCCGGATCCCACCTGTCGAAGCAAGTCGATCGCCGTCGGCAGGTCGCTCAGTTCCGCCAAACGGCGGCGGGTGAGAGAAGCCTCTGGCCCATCGGGAAACTGTGCCAGCAGCGCTTGGTAAGCCGCTTTGGCCTGGGGAAACTCCCGCGAGATCTGGTGGCTGCGGCCCCAGCGGTAGAGGTTCTGAGAGGTGGCGGGGGCACGCCCATAGGCCCGGGCAGCTTTGCCGTACTCCCGTTGCTCCCAGTAGGCATCGGCGAGGATCTGCCAGTCGGAAGCCGTGAGGGATCCCTCCTGAGCCTGCCGCCAGCGATCCAGCAGCGGCGTTAGCCCAGGGGTTTGCGGGTGATGTTGGGCCAAATCCCGCAGCAGGTCATAGCGGTCGGGGTTCAGCTCCAGCAAATGCTTGAGGGCACGTCCGGTCAGCGGATGGGTGGGAAATTGCTGCCGCAGCCGATCCACCTGGCCCATCCCCCAGAGGGCATAGGCAGCGACAGGGCTGTGGGGATATTCCTGCAAAATCTTGGGCCACCAGATCCCTTGGGCTGTTTCCTTGTCCTGCAACTGTTCATAGGCTTGGGCCCTGAGCTTCCAAATCTCTTCCCTCAGAACCGGCAGGCTCTCTTCCAGCCCCTGCAAATCCTTCAAGGCAGATTGCGCTTGGCCGGCCTGTAGCGCTGCATAGGCTTGCAGAAAGGCCACTGTGGAAGTTTGAGGCAGTTGCGTCGGATCCCTGCCTTCTCGTGCAGAGGCCACTTCTACGGTTTCTGCCCAGGATGAGGTGTAGAAGCCCCAGACAGCTCCACCCAGAGCCGCTCCTGCTGCCAGCACACCGGCAGCCCATCTTGTCCAGCGTCGTTGGTTACTTGTCAGGATCCCCATGCTTTACCTCCCCACCACCTCTGAACTAAGATACTCAACCCGACTGCGTTGAGCCACCGGACGACTCGATACTTGCAACATGGCTGGAAAGCTCACCCAGCAAGCGGTCGCCGCGCATTGTGGCCAGGCGATAGGCAGGGAGAGATGCAACGATTTCTTCAAACTTCAAACGGCGGTGAAACAGCTCATTTCCCCAATTGCGCTGTCGGGCTTTCGCTGCGGTACACCTTGGCCCCGACACTGCGCAGCTTTTCATCAATGGCTTCATAGCCACGGTCGATGTAGTGCAATCCGTGGATTGTGGAGCAGCCTTCAGCCGCCAGGCCGGCCAGCACCAGGGCTGCACCCGCCCGCAGGTCGGCGGCCACCACCGGAGCGCCGGAAAGAGACGGCACCCCCCGGATCAGGGCCACTCGGTTCTTCAGGCGAATATCGGCTCCCATGCGATTCAGCTCGGGAATGTGGTGCATGCGGTTTTCAAACACCGTCTCCTCAATGGTGCAACTGCCCTCGCTCAAGGCGGCCAAGGCCATGATCGGCGCCTGCACATCGGTGGGGAAACCGGGATAGGGCAGCGTTTGAATATCAGTTGCCTGACACAGCCAGCCTGAGCTCAGTTGAGCTGGGGCAATGCGCAACCGGTTTGGGCCCTCTTCTTCCACCCGCAGCCCCATCGCTTGCAACTTGGCGATCACCGCCCGCAGATGATCGGGAATGACAGGGCCAACCGTGAGGTGAGAGCGGGTAATGGCCCCGGCAATGAGATAGGTGCTGGCCTCGATGCGGTCGGGAATGACCGTGTACTCTGTTCCATGCAAGCGGGGCACCCCTACCACCACAACCGTATTGGTGCCGACACCGCGAATGCGGGCCCCCATGGCTTGACAAAAACGGGCTAGATCCGCCACCTCCGGCTCTTGGGCGGCGTTCTCGATCACCGTTTCTCCATCCGCCAGCGTAGCGGCCATCATCAAGGTCTCGGTGGCACCGACGCTGGGATAGTCCAGGTAAATACGGGTTCCCAACAGTTTACGGGCATAGGCATGAACCACCCCATGCTCGATTTGGACCGTTGCCCCCAAGGCTTGTAGACCCCGCACATGCAGATCCACAGGACGAGACCCGATCGCACAGCCGCCGGGCAAGGGAACTCTGGCCACCCCCAGCCGCGCCAACAGAGGCCCTATGATGAAAAAGCTGGCCCGCAACTGGCTGACCAATTCATAGGGAGCTTGAGAGGTTTTCAGGGAGCTGGCATCCAGGTCCAGGGTATTGCCAACATGGGAAACCTTAACTCCCAGCGTGGCCAGGATCTGTCCCATGCGTTCAATGTCCAGCAGACGGGGCACATTGTGAATTCGACAAGCCTCAGGAGCCAAGATGGCCCCGGCCATCAGCGCCAAGGCAGAGTTTTTTGCCCCGCCAATAGGGATGTGGCCACTCAGGGTCTGCTTGCCAATGATTTTCAGCACTGGCCCCATCATCTCTGGCGCGGTTGCCATGCCGGTCTGGGGCGGCGTCAGGCCAGGCTCTAGGGGATCCGCCCCGCTGACGCGATTGTCAAAACCTTTCAATCTCCCTCCTCACCCACAAAAAATAGGCGAACCCTTCTCAGAGAATACTCTGGGGATCACAGCAGCGGCTAAACTCGCAAGCCAAATTGGGTGTGAGGAAGAAGTTCCCATGGCTGTGCTTCTATCCTGCAGCAGCGGACAGGGGAGCGGCTAGGCCAGTTCACCAGATGCAGGCTCTCAGCGAAGGCAACTGGGGGGCAGCCCAACAGCAGGGGGCGGTATGATGGATGCTCAGGGGAAGTGCTTGCAAGGAAAACAGGAAGGAGACAGCCGATGATCGCCACTCAAGTCTCTGCCCAAGAGTTGTTTCGGGCCGCCTATGAAAACCGCTACACCTGGGATCCCGCTTTCCCAGGCTACAGCGCCGAGGTCAGCTATTGGGATGGGGAGCGCACATTCGTTGGGCAGGTGCGAGTGGGAGCAGACCTAAAGGCCACTGTTACCGGCGTAGAAGATGAGGAAGCTCGAAAAGCCATTCACAACCAACTCTGGGAGATTGCCATTCACCGGGTGCGCCGCAGCTTCGACGAGACCCATGGGAACAACACCTTCCGCTATGGCCAAACCCTGCCCGATGGCACAGTGGAGATCCTGGTGGGGGGCAAAGCAGAAGGGGATCGCTACCACGTGCGCGATAACCAGGTTACCATGGTGCACCGGCATATCCACGGAGTGGTGGTTACCATCCACACCTTCAGCAGCCACGATACCGGCGAAGGCTATCTTTCCCACCGCTACGATTCCGTCTATCACGATCCCCAAACGGGCGAGCAAAAAGGCGGGCGCAGCCAATTCGAGGATCTGTACACAAAAGTGGGCAAGTATTACATCCTCTCGGAGCGGCGTATCCAGACGGAGACGGAAACCGGCCCTGTGGAGAAGCGCTTCACCTTCAGCAACTTGACCTTGCTGGACACTGGGGCGTGAGCGACCCGGCATTGCTCTCTGCGGGGTAGGGAGCCAGCTCTCCCGTTCGTCACTGTTGGGCAGCTACCGGGAGGCTGAGTTCACGCCCTTCTTGGCGGCCAAGCCTTTCTCGATAACGGGAAAGCCGATCTGTAGGCTTTCAAGCTTTGTTGCAGAACGATCCTCCCGGTTAGAAAAAGCAAGAGAGCCTGAGCTATGCTTTGAATATTCTCCCGCCTGCGATTGGCATGGACAACACCACAGCAAGACCCGACCCGGATGCCGAAGCCCCCATTGGTGCCTCTGACCTGATCATTCGCCCCGCCCAACTGGGGGATCTGGAGGCTGTGGAAGAGATTTTGGCGCAAGCCTTTGATGAAGAGTACGGCAGCCGCTCGGTGGATATTCGTCGCCAAGTGCGGCGGTTGCGCCAGTGGTATGGGCCCCTGAAAACCCTGACCCTGTTTCCCAATCGCTTCCAGCACATGTTTACAGTGCATGTGGCGGAGCTGAAGGGCAAGATTCAGGGAGTGATTCAGGTTTCTCCCTTCAACCATTCCCGCAGCACCTGGCGGGTCGATCATATCGCAGTGGCGCCCTCTGCCCAGCGCCAGGGGGTGGGATCCCGGCTGCTCAAGCACTGCATGGAGCACTTTCGGGAAGCTCGCACCTGGATCCTGGAGGTGAACATCCACAACAAGGGGGCAATGGCGCTCTACCGGCGCAACGGCTTCCAACCCTTGGCTCAGATCACCTACTGGTCGATTCCAGCCGATATTCTGGCAGCTCTCAGCCAGCACGAGCCCAAATTGCCCAACCTGGTGCCGGTGACCAACCGGGATGCCTATGCCATCTACCAACTGGATACGGGATCCATGCCCGCCAATGTGCGCCAGGTGTACGACCGCGAGGTGAACGATTTTCGCACCAACCCACTGGATTGGCTTTTGGAGCAGGCCAAATGCGCCATTAGCCAGACGGAGCGGGTGGAAGTGTGTGTTTACGAGCCCGAACGCAAAACCGCCATCGGCTACTTCAACTTGAAGTTGGATCGCACCGGGCAGCAACCTCATGTGGCCAAGCTTACGGTTCACCCTGCCTACACTTGGCTTTACCCCGAACTCATGGCCAAGATGGCCCAGCTTACTCAGGCTCATCCGCCGCAATCTCTGGCCTTGGCCTCCACCGATTACCAGCCGGAACGGGAGGAGTTCTTGCTGAAGCTGGGAGCCCAGGATGTAGAGCGGACGTTGCTGATGTCGCGTTCGGTGTGGCACAAAATCCGCGAAAGCCGCTTCTTTAGCTGGGATAGCGCCTATCTCAACGCGGTGTTGCGGGGATTGCAGGTGAAGCAGCCGGTGCCGGAGCGGTTTGAGGGGCCGCCGGAGGGCTGGGTAGAGCACCACTTTCATCCCATTAGCCCAACCGAGCCAGATCCCAGCTCTGGTCGCGTCAGCGGTGTGGAGTCTTCACCAGGGCTCTCCAGAGACTCCCAATCTGAGGCTTCTCCACCCCCTAGCTAAGGGAGAGAGAGCCCCAATCCTGGCTTGCTTGCACCTTGCGAAAAACGGATGAAAGACCCGAAGGGCAATTCTACTGCGGATCCCTCTTGGCGGGCGCTGATTCAGGCGGCACTGCACCGGAACCGTAGCGATCCTGGTGTGCGGTATTTGCAATTGGCCACGGTGGATCCCCAGGGGCATCCGCGCAACCGCACGGTCGTTTTCCGGGGGTTTTTGGGCGATACCGACCGCATTCAATTGGCGGTGGATAGTCGCAGCGAGAAGATCCGACAAATTGCCCACTGCCCCCAAGCCCAGATCTGCTGGTATTTCTGCAAAACCCGCGAGCAATTCCGCATCGCTGGCACCCTTGAGGCCATCGCCGCCGATCATCCGGATCCCCAGGCTCAGCGCCAGCGGCAGCAGTTGTGGCAACAGATATCGGAAAAAGGACGGCTCCTCTGGTTTTGGCCGGAACCCAAAGGGCCGCTCGCCCCGCCAGAGGCTTTTATTCAAGAGTTGCCGAAAGAGAAAGATCTGCTGCCTCCGCAGACCTTTGTGGCTTTACTGCTGGAGCCAACGGAGGTGGATCACCTACAGCTTAAGGGGGATCAGATCTATCCCCAATTGCGGACAGTGTACGAACGTACCTCCCAAGGGTGGCAGCGTCGGGCTGTGAATCCCTAAAAGGGATCCAAACTTGCTTAGCCTGGTCTGGAGTGGGGGATCCCTTATTCCTTGTTCCTCCAAAGCACAGGGAATAGAGGAATGGACGTGTTAACGTAGCTGAACGATCGTGTTCTGCACGGTGGGGGCGTTACCCTCTGATGGAACTCTGTACGCGTATGGCTGGTCTATCAGGGGTAGGGCAGCAGTTGATGCCTTTTGTCTAACTCGACACGTATCACTTTGGCTTGCAGTGGTCTCGATGTGCGTCTTGATCTGCTCATTCGCTCAGGCTGTTGCCTCTTTTTTCGCCGGCGGCCCATTGCTGAACAGAGCTTTGAGGGGCAAGGGATCCCTAGTGTTGTCTGCCGCTCTGGTTGGGGTAGGGGTTCTCGTGCAGGGATTGAGGGCACAGACTCTGGAGAAACCGACGCTGAAAGCCTTGGAGGATTCCGTTGAGGGGAATGTTGTCCCTGTTCTGCCCTCAGAACCTGCCTTGCCCCCCCAGGCTGTCCCCACCTCCGCCCGTACGGGACCCTTTCGGGTCGGCAATCGCACGCCCCATCCGGTTCGGCTGGTGATCTTGATGCGCAGCGGCGAACGGATGATCAATCCGGAAACGGCCCACTGGGACTTTGCCCCTGGAGAAGGGGGCAGCGAAGGATTGCTGCTGAGCTTGGGAGAAGAACCGCTGCAAATCGGCCCCGGAGACATTGTGGTGGCTTTCGCCCTGGATGGAACCCGCCGCTATTGGGGGCCCAATGTGGTGGGAGAGTCTCTGGCCCCGTTTTGGGATGGGGAGAGCGGCTCCTGGTCGATGATCTTGCAGCCTTAGGGTGCTGATACATTTACGCTGAACACTGCTGAACATCACTGTTCAACTATGCAGCGATAGCATTCTGTTTG
>NZ_JANSIL010000056.1:0-22294 GCF_047462015.1 Synechococcus sp. R5-13
TTTGCCAAACCGCCTAAAGCTCAGTAAATTCAGCAAAGTTCAGGGTTTTGGGGGTTAGAGGCATGCTCCCTGAACGCTCGGCGCCGCTTCCGCGACCATCCCTGGCTCCTTTCCCTCTGGGAGAGGGGGCAATGCAAACAACTGTAGATTTGTACAAACAACTGTAGATTTGTACTGAGATGATCTTGAGAGTTTTGGACTAGAGCTGGGTGGAGCTCTCCTAAGACTAGTAAGACTAGGTAGCCCGTAGCTGCACCGGCATAACCAAATAACAGAGCCGCATTGCCCCAAGGGGCTTCCAGATGGCCGGCTGCGTGGCGCCGTTTAGCTCCAGGCTCACCTGCTGCGTATGAAACACCCTGAGGGCATCCAGCAGGTAACGCACATTGAAGGCCAGCTCCAGGTCAGGACCAGACATCTGCACTGGCAACGATTCCTCGCCACTGCCCACATCGGGCGCCTCGGTGCTGATGCGCAGGGTTTGGGTTGCGGCAGAAAGATTGAACTTGACGATGTCGTTTCTTTGGGCAGCGAGTACTCCCACCCGTTCCAGCGACTCAATCAAAGGCCGACGCTCCAGGGTTATCTGCCGCTCAAATTGCCTGGGAATCAGGCGGTTGTAGTCGGGATATTGGCCCTCCAAAAGGCGGCTGGTGATCCGCTGTTGGCACTGCGTTTTGCCGGCGCGAGGAGGCAGCACAAACTGCACCTGGGATCGGTCAAACCGCAATTCCACCGTAGAGGCCGCGGTCTGGGTGCCGAGGATGCGCTCCACCTCTCGCAAAGTGCGAGCAGGAATGGTGAAATCCAACCCTATTTCCCCATGGGCCGAAGCAACCGGGATCCCTTCGGCCTCCACCTGCACCATCGCCAGACGGTGCCCATCGGTGGCTGCAAACTCCAGGCAAGGGGGATCCCCCGCCAAGAGCTTGACATGCACCCCTGTGAGCACCTGCTTGGTCTCATCTCCAGAGGCCGCAAAAAGGGTTTGGCCGATCCCCTGCAACAGGCTCTCGATGGGCAGCTCCAGGGCCTGAGCTGTTGGGCTTTCCTCCCCCACAAAATCGCCATCTGCGTCGGCGGTGCGGAGCAGTATTTCCGGTAGGGTGGGGTACTCTTCAGCCGACAGGCTGCGCACTTGATACTGGCCGGCTGCCGACATGAGAATCACAGGGGCACTCTCCTGGGCTTGGCTGCTCGCGTCAAGAGTCACTGGGCCGCTGGGCAGACGGCTGACGATGTCGCTGAGCAGCTTGGCCGGCAGGGTGGTGCGACCGGATCCCCTGACCTGAGCCTCGAACTCGCTGCGAATGCACAAGTTCAAGTCAAAGGCGGTCAAAGCAACCCGCTGAGTTTCCGCGTCGGCCTCCACCAACACATTGGCCAAAACGGGCAGGGCGGGGCGGCTGGCCACAGCCCGTCCAACGGAAGCGAGGTGGTGGCTGAGATCGGCTTGCTCGCAGGTGAAGCTAAAACCCTCCAGCGGCGCGTCAACAGCTTCGTTAAAGCGGCTCTCCCCACGATAGGGAGCTGCAGTCTTGCTGCTGCGCAACACCGGCGCGAACGACTCGGTTTCCGATTCTCGATCCACAGGACGCTGAGCTTGCACCATCAGGGGAACTTGAGGGCTGAACATGCACATCCTACACCGGCTGCCCCGACTGGATCCCTGCCCTTGCAGACAAGTTTTGGAAAATTTGCCTCGCGCGTAGGACAGATCTGAAATTTCGATCCCTGCCTAATTTAATTTTTTGATCTAGTAGTAGTAGGGGCTGTGGAAACTGTGGAAAGTGATCGTCAACACCTTGTGCCATGAGCTTTTGAGCCTATTCCCCACCTGTGGAAAAACTGTGGATAACTTGGCCACTTTTCCACAGGGTATTTATACTTGTTAATAACTTGGGGGGTTTTTCCACAGGTTTTCCACAGATTTTCCAGGTTTTTCCACAGGTTTTCCACAGGCTAATGTTATGGTTTTCTGACAAATTCATAAAAATTAACGCACAGTCAGTGTGAGATCCCCTAAGGTAGTGAATCCTTCCCCCTAGATATGGCTGGGGATTCCACCGGAGCTGGGGCGGGCTTCGCTGGATTTCCACAGGTTTTCCACAGGCTGTCGAAGAAAGCCTGGGATATTGCTCTGGGCTTGTCGGCCTTGCCTGGCCACCTGTAAGCTGACACGGGATTTTTGGCAAGACCCCAGAGGAGCGGGAAAGCGCTCTGCGCACCAGAAGCGGCAAAGGAGGTCAGGATGAGGATGGGACAGCGCCTGACCCAAAATTGGGCTGCTGCAGGAGCGAGTCGCAATAGGGATGCGGTCTAGAGTCCGTACCCGCGAAGGGCCAGGCGTAGGTCAACGGGATCCGTTTTGGTGATGGCGGGAGCGCAGCACGATCACGTCAGAAAGCTGGCGCAGTTGACTTTGAACCTGGGTGAGCTGTTTCTTATCACGTACATCGATACAGAGATCGATCAGGGCGGTGCGGTTGGCAAAAGTTTGTACCTTGGCATTGCGAACATTGATACCTTGATCCGATAGGCGGGAAAGGATGTCCCGCAGCACCCCAACGCGGTCGATAACCTCCAGATGCAGTTCTACCGGGTAGATCTGGGCGCTCTGCCGCAGTTGCTCTTCGTTCCATCGTACCGGCACCAGCCGTTCCCCCGAAACCTGGGCCACCCTTGGGCAATCCCGGTGATGGATGCTGATCCCCTTAAAGCGGGTGACCACGCCCAAGATCGGATCCCCCGGCAGCGGATTACAACACTTGGCCAACTGGTGTTTCAGACCCTCCACCCCCAGAATGGGAGATTGGGATTTGACGGAACTGGAAGCCACAGAAGCCCGCGGCAACAACAGCTTGGATCCCTCAAGCGATTCCTCCTCTGTGGGAGCAGATACTGCCGGCCTGCTGACCTCCTGCAGCCGATGGATCACCAGCGTGGGGGTTGTCTCACCATAACCCAGAGCGGCTAACAAATCCTCTACACTGGCGTAGTTGAGCTTTTCGGCCACCTTCTGCATCCGCTCTGATTTGAGCAGGGCATCAAAGCCCGTTTTGCCCAGCTCCCGCTCCAGCAAATGCCGGCCCCGCGCGATGTTTTGCTCACGATTTGAGCGCTTAAACCATTGGCGAATGCGATTGCGGGCAGAGCTGGTGGCAACGAAATTGATCCAGTCCAGGCTGGGATGGGCATTCTTGTGCGTGATGATCTGCACAATGTCGCCGTTGCGCAGGCGGGTATCCAGGGGCACGATCTTGTTGTTTACCCGCGCTCCTGCACAGTGATCCCCAATTTCGGAGTGGATGCGATAGGCGAAGTCCACCGGACAGGATCCCTGGGGCAGGGCCAGCAAGTCCCCCTTGGGCGTGAAAACGTAAACCTCGCTCTCAAACAGGTTCTCGCGAAGGGTGTCCAGATACTCCTTGTCATCTTTGAGGTCGTTTTGCCACTCCAACAGCTGTCGCAGCCAGGTGAAGCGCTCCTCGTCGGGCTTGACAGTGGTGCTGCCGGCCTCCTTGTACTTCCAGTGGGCGGCGATCCCGTACTCAGCCACGCGGTGCATCTCTTCGGTACGAATCTGCACCTCCACCGGTCGTCCCTGCAGGCCGATCACTGCCGTATGCAAAGATTGGTAACGATTGGCCTTGGGCAGACCAATGTAGTCTTTGAAACGCCCAGGGATTGGGCGAAAGCAGTTGTGAACGACTGCCAGCACCCGATAGCACTCGCTGTTGGTATGCACGATCACCCGCACTGCCGAGAGATCGTAAATCTCGTGAAATTCTTTGTGCTGCTGCTGCATCTTGCGATAGATGCTGTACAAATGTTTGGGCCGTCCGCTGATCTCAAAGCGTTCCAGTCCCGCTTGAAGAAGGTTCTGCCGCAGCTCTTCAATAAAAGCTTGAATCTCTGCCTCTCGCTCGGCGCGCTTGGCATTGACCAATTCTTGGATCTTCCGGTAAGCCTCGTAGTCCAGATACTTAAAAGCCAAGTCTTCCAGTTCCCATTTGAAATGCCAGATCCCCAGCCGGTTGGCCAAAGGGGCGAAAATTTCCATGGTTTCGGCTGCAATTTGCCGTTGCTTACTGGGGGAGAGATACTGCAGCGTGCGCATGTTGTGTAAGCGATCCGCCAGCTTGACCACGATGACTCGAATATCTTTGGCCATGGCCACAAACATGCGGCGGAAATTTTCCGCTTGCTGCTCGGTTTTGCTGGAGAAATTGAACTTAGAGAGTTTGGTAACTCCTTCTACCAGTAGGCGAACTTCAGAGCCGAATTCAGCTTCCAGGGCTTCTGGGGTAACTTCTGTATCCTCAATAACATCGTGCAAAAGGCCCGCTGCCACCGTCACCGCATCTCCCCCCAGCTCCCGCAGGAGAGTGGCCACGGCTACCGGATGGGCAATGTAGGGATCCCCCGATTTGCGTTTTTGGCCCTGATGCAAACAGTAAGAAAACTCAAAGGCACGGCGCAGCAGATCGGCTTCTTCAGCCGTGTAGGGCCGCAACCCATCGCCGGGATCCTCGGCACCGGAAAGCAGAGCACGCAGCCACCCTGGCACCTCAAAACCGAGGCTATTCAGGTCGAGACCTCCATCTGAGGTGGCAATGACAGCCGTCTGACCCATGCGAACCCGGCGAAAAGGGATGTTTAATTACTGACTATAGTTCATCCAGCTTAGCCGCCGACAGATTAGAGGAGGAAAAAACGGCTGGAATAAAAAGAGGCATTGGCTGTCTGCCAACGCCGACCGCTTGCCATCCTCGGCAGATCGAGGCTTAGTCTTCGCTCCACTCCTCGCAGTTGCCGATCAAATCGCAGAGGGGATCCGAGGGGCAGTAGTCTTGCAGCTCCAGCTCTTGGGCAATCGCCTGCCACTCCCGCTGCGGGAAAAAGGGTTGCAGGTGGGCAATGGCTGCAGAGCGGCGTAAGACCCCCTGCTGAATGAGGCGACGAGCTTCCTCCTGGATGGCCTCAACCGCATAGTGGGTGGCTTGTAAAGTGGGCATAGCTTAACCTACACGTGGAATGGATGGGACGCACCGAGGGGTCGGGAAAATCTTGCCCTGTCACCCCCATCATAGAACTGGGTCTCGTTTCGTAGCAAGAGATACAAGTTTGTATTGCAGGCAACCTTAAGGCCCGCTTAAAAGCCCAAGCCATCGGCTCCTGCGGTCACTATGCCTTTTTCTGGGTTCAGAGTGACGATAGATCCATCCCGGATTAAGCGGGTAGCATCCTTGACCCCCACCAGCACCGGCACCCCCAGCCGCAGGCCAATGACTGCTGCATGAGAGGAGGCTCCCTCTTCTTCGGTAATCACGCCGGCTGCCTGTTTGATCGCCTCCACATAGTTGGCGTCGGTGGATTGGGCAACCAAAATGTCCCCGGCGGTGATTTTGCCGGCATCGAGGCTGGATCTCAAGATGCGGGCCGGGCCGCTGACAATGCCCTTGCCAAACCCTTTGCCTTGAGCCACCACCGCTTTCACCACATCCACCTTGATCAGATCGGTGGATCCCGCAACGCCTGGCAGGGTTCCTGCACTGAGCACCACCAAGTCGCCATCCTTGAGCAAGCCATCTTCCTGAGCCAAGCTGATGGCCGCTTGAAAGGTCTGGCGGGTGGTGGCCAAATCCATAACCAACAGCGGATGTACCCCCCAAACCAACTGCAGCCGCCGTGCCACCTCCACATGGGGGGTTACGGCCAGGATGGGAGTGCGGGGGCGAAACTTAGAGACATTGCGAGCAGTAGCCCCTGTTTTGGTCAGGGTCATCACGGCTACAGCATCCAACTCTTGGGCGATCTCCCCCACGGCGCGGCTGATCGAGTCGGTGATCAGGGTTTTGGGCCGCATCCCGGCAGGACTGTTGCCGTTGTTTTGGCTCAGCTCCTGCATGGCAAGGGCGCGAAGGCGTTGTCGTCGGTCGGCGGAGGTCAGGTCAAAGTAATCGCGCTCGGTGCGCACGGCAATGCGGGCCATGGTGGCAACGGCCTCGACAGGGTATTTGCCCACAGCCGTCTCGTTGGAGAGCATGACAGCATCGGTGCCATCCAAAATGGCGTTGGCCACATCGGAGATCTCGGCACGGGTGGGTCGGGGGCTGTGCACCATGCTGTCCAGCATTTGGGTGGCCGTAATCACCGGGATCCCCAGGGAGTTGGCCAGGGCGATCACCCGCTTCTGCAGGATCGGCACCTCTTCCGCGGGCAGCTCTACCCCCAGATCTCCCCGCGCCACCATCACACCGTCGCTGAGGGCCAAAATCTGGGGCAGCTGTTCAATGGCCTCGTGTTTCTCGATCTTGACGATGATGGGTACCCGCTTGTCGGCTGAGCCGGAAGAAGGCCGTTTGGCTGAGGCAATGAGCTCCCGCAGCTCCAGCACATCAGAGGGATCCCGCACAAAGCTGAGGGCCACCCAATCCACCCCTTGGTTGAGGCCGAAGTAGAGATCTTCTTTATCCTTTGGGGTCACGGCGCGGATGCTCAGGCGCACACCGGGGAAATTGACCCCCTTGTTGTTGGAGAGGGTACCCCCGACAATGGTGCGGCAGAAGAGTTCGCCCGCTTCCGGATCCACGGCTTCCACCCGCATCTCCACTCGACCGTCGTCGATGAGGATCGTCGCTCCTTCGGGCACTTCTTGGGCCAGCTTGTCGTAGGTGACCCAGCTGCGCTCTTGGGATCCCAAGACAGGTTTGCTGGTCAACACAAAGGGATCCCCTGCCTTGAGGGTGATCGAGCCTTCGGCGAACTTGCCCAGGCGGATTTTGGGCCCCTGCAGGTCTTGCAAAATGGCGACCTGGATGCCCAGATCCATCGCGGTTTGGCGGATCAGGCGAATGCTGCGGCGGTGTAGCTCGTGATCCCCATGGGAGAAGTTCAGGCGAAGGGTGGTTGCCCCTTGCAGGATCATCTCCCTGAGAATGGCTGGATTTGAGCTGGCAGGGCCGATGGTGGCAACAATTTTGGTGCGTCGAAAAGAATCCCTCAAATGCATGTCCACTGTTCCCAAGGGAGAGCAGCCCAGATCCTTCCCCCACATAGGGATCTCTCTGATTACGATAACCCGTTATGTCTTTTTTGAGGCACCGCTTTTTTAAAATCCCCAGCGAGAGAGGATGGGAAAATAGGCAAAGCAGAGTGTAGAGATCCATCTGGAGTCGAGCGATGCCGGTTGCCCCCGAATACGCCTTCCCCTTCGAGCACCATCAGAAGTTCTCTCTCGACAACCCCACCATCTCCAGCCCAGGGGTTTCCAAGCGGGAATACATAGCCAGCAGAGTACTGCAGGGTATCGTGAGCAATCCCCAGACTCCTGTTGGCGATTTGTCTCCTGAGCAACGACAGGCTTTGGTCTATACGGCGGTGTCATTGGCAGATGATTTGTTGGCGGCCCTCGGCGCTCAGTAGAGAGGTTCTTGAGATTGCAGCGCACCCTCTTGGGGTGAGGTTTAGGCCGAGGTTGACCGTTCGCGGCGGGGGGCCGTAGGCTCTGCTACTACCTACGCCGCAGCCGTTGAGTCAACTCTTCCCCCAAGCGCATCCATTCTGCCATCCCTTCGGGACTCACCTGTCGGTTATTTTGCCAAAGAATGAGGTGGGCGCCAGCTCCTTCGGCGCAATAGTTGGGATGCTGCTCCCAAAAACCAAGGACGCCAGGATGGAACCGCAGCCGAACTTGGGCTTCATTCTCTCCTCGCAAGAGATAGCTCCGGGAGAACTTAGGGTGGCTCTCGAAGTTGATATCTTGCATGCCAAAGGCTTTGGCGATGCCGTGGAAAAGGGCATTTTCGGGGTGCAGCCGAAAACGGGGCAGATGAAGATCCTCGTGATAGGCGTAGAAGACGGACTGGCGATAAGTGCTAGAACTCTTGCCACTGCCCCGGGTGTACTGGTAATCAAAAAGGGCAATCTCGGTGCCGTCGATCAGCCGCTTGGACATCGAATTATAGAAACGCCGCCCATGGCCTCGTTCAAACAGTCCAAAGCCTGCTTGCAACAAGCGAGATCGAATCTCTTCAGGCAACTGGGCAGAAAAGCGCATTCCTAGCTGTGCAGCTACCCGCTCCAGAGCTTCTCGACGTTTCTTTTCGTGGTAAAGGGCTAGAGCCAAGATCCCGGCAGCCAGAGCTAAAAACAAGATAAAAATAAGCAACCCCATACCGTCTCCCTCGGCTTACAGACTGCAGCGCCCATCCCCACAATACCTGAGCAGATTTCCAAAAGGATCCCTGCCTTCGACCATTCAGCCGAGCGGTCTCCTCTTGTCTTTTGTAGAGAAGTGACCCAATACAGCTGAGTGTGTCAAAGTTTGACGAAATTGTAGGGAGCGGTGAAGTTGTTGTAGCGAATGCGCAGCCGCCCCTGGAAGGTCTGGTCTAGCTCCTCTACTTTTTGGGCAAAAACCGGCTCATCTTCCCAATTGATCAAAAACGAGCCGTTGTAGGCCATGTTTTCGGTGAGCAGATCTCCTTCTACGCGGTCGCTGGCCAAGGGGCTGAGGGCTGCTGTAAAGGTCTGGGCAATGCGCTGACGTCGCTCCTCTAAGAGCTGCTCCAGAGCCCGTCCGATCTCGACTACCGCGTCCAGCCCCAGAGGAGCGCCGGCCATTTCGTCTCGCCGAGCTTTGAGGGCAGGGTTTTCCTCTAGCCCCAGCTTGAGCTCCTGCTCGGGATCCCAGAAGACTTTGACTCCCACCTCCCGCTTGCCCTCCAGGCGCTCCAGCAGAGCCAGCAGATCCGCCAAGCGGGGCTGCACCAAGTCCCGTTCCACCTGCTCCCAGCCGCTCACCACCAGGCCAAATTGCAGAGGCAGCAGAGCCCGGTGTCCCTCGTTCATCACTTTTTCCAGCACGGCCTCATGGGCGAGCAAGTTGGCCCGGCTGGCCAGGTAGCGCTCCTGTCGAGCCTGGGAGTACAAGAAGGCCAGGGATCCCAGCCCATGAACCTGCACCGGCTGCTTGTCCAGCCCCACCACACTCAGATGACGCGGGCCAGGGGCAGCGACGATCCCGTAGAGGTAGAGGGCGCTATGGGGATTTGCCGTTGGCATTGCTGCGGGCATCTCCGATCAGCCACGTGAGGTTGGACTCTTCGGTGTCGATGGCATTGCCATCCGAGGAAATGCAGTAGCGACCCATCACCATCTGGTGGCGTAGGGTCACGCCTGCCGCAATCTGGGTGTAGTTAAAAATCAAGCTGCCATCCAGCGTACACCCTTCATTCAACACACATCCGTAGCCAATTGCCGTGGGGCCGATGAGTTTGACCCCGTCCGCCAAATAGCTGCTGGCCCCGATGTAGACCGGTGGCTCGATGTGGATGCGATCCCAGTTGGCGCGGATGTTGATCCCCGTCCATACGCCGGGTTGAATCTGGATCCCAGGCACCTTGACTCCCTTGATCTCGCCGCGCAGCACTTTTTGCACTGCCAGCCAGTAGTCGTGGGTGCGGCCAATGTCCACCCACTGAAAGTCAGCCGTGATCCCATAAAAGGGGGCACCCGCTTTCACCAAGGCCGGGAAGAGATCGCTGCCGATGTCGTAGGGGCAGCCAGGGGGAATGTAGTCGAACACTTCCGGCTCGAAAACATAGATGCCGGTGTTGATGGTGTGGCCGAGGGCCTCTTCCCGCCTAGGCTTTTCTTGGAAAGCAGTGATGCGACCCGTCTCGTCGGTGACTACCACCCCATAGCTGGAGACCTGGCTGGGATCCACCTGCCGCAGGACCACAGTGGCCAGCGCTCCCTTGGATTTGTGGAAGTTGACGATCTGCGTGAGGTTTAGGTCGATTAGCGCATCCCCACAGAGCACCACAAAGGTGCTGTCGAAAAATCCGGAGAAATCCTGGATCTTGCGCATACCGCCAGCGGAGCCCAGAGGTTCGGCCACCGGCTGGCCGTTCTCAAAATGGCCTTCGAAGGAAAAGCCGATGTGAACCCCCCATTGCTGCCCATCTCGAAAGTAGTCTTCGATTTGGTGGGCCAAGTGGCTGGTGTTGACCATGATCTGGTCGAAGCCGTGTTCCCGCAGCAGCTCCACCAAAAATTCCATGACAGGCTTGTGCAAAATGGGGATCATCGGCTTCGGCATCATGTAGGTGATGGGCCGTACCCGCGTGCCTTTGCCTGCTGCCAGGATCATGGCTTTCATGCCGTCGTCACTCCTCCGGGCTAACCGTGCTCTGACTTTATCATCCCAGGATCGGCATTCCAGAGAACCGGCGGGGCTTTCAAGAGGCTGGGGAATCGCTGCTGGGATTCCGATCCCCTACAATCGAGGGGGCTTGCTCTTCTGGGCATTTCGCCAAGGGTTTCCCCTGAGCCCCTCGTTTTGCCCCGTCTCTCCTGAGAGTTCCACCCGGCAGACGGGGATCCCAGCATTCTTACATTGATTGCTCCTGGCCCAAGATTCAGACGGATGTATCAGACAAATGTAGTAGATCCTGAAAAAGATGCTGGATGGCCGTCCCGACAGCCCACCCATCACGATTGCCCTGGCCAAGGGGGCCTTGCTGCCTGAGGCCATTCAATGCCTGCAGCAGGTGGGGATCGATTTCAGCCGTTTTTTGGATCCCGGCAATCGCCTGCTGCGGATTGAATCCCCCACCCGGCTGAACGGACAACGCTACGAAGCGCTGCTGGTGCGCACTCACGATGTGCCGGTGTACGTGGAGTACGGGCAGGCGCAGTTGGGCATTGTCGGCTACGACGTCTTGCGGGAGCGCTATGCCGGCACCGAAGCGCGGGTGGCCCACCTGTTGGATCTCCAATTTGGCCACTGTCGCATGTCGGTGGCCCTTCCCCAAGATAGCCCCTACCACTCGGCAGCTCAGTTGCCTGCTCATGCCCGCGTGGCTTCTAAGTTTGTCGGCTGCGCCCGGGAGTATTTTGACCGCCTGGATTTGCCGGTGGAGCTTATCTCTCTCTATGGTTCGGTGGAGTTGGCCCCCCTCACCGGCATGGCCGATGCCATCGTCGACTTGGTAGCCACAGGGCGCACCCTGAGGGAAAACGGCCTGATTGAGCGAGACTGCCTATTCGAGAGTACAGCTCGCCTGATTGCCCATCCCATCAGCTACCGTGTCAACCAACAGCCTATCCGCGAGTTGATCACCCAGATTCGGGAACGCTGGCTGGGATCCCTGTTGGTGGGTGGCTAATTTTGAGGCACTTCCTCTGAGGGGGATCACGATTGCGTACAATGGGGGCATTCGGGCTTATTTCCCCCAGCAGCGTTCAGATTCAAAAAAGGTTTTTCGAGGTTGATTATGCGGTACCGTCCACTGCTCGCCATCCTGTTGGCGCTTTGTTTGAGCGTCTTTGCTGTTCCGGCTAAGGCTGCCAAGGCGCCGCTGACCTATGACCAGATCCGCAACACCGGCAAGGCCGCCATTTGCCCTTCGGTCTCGGACAACGCCCGGGGCCGTATCGAAGTGCCTAGGGGGGGATCCCTGAAGCTGACGGATGTCTGCTTCCAGCCGGTGCAAATTGAGGTGGAAGAGGAAAAGCGGAACGGCGAGAAAGAGTTCATCAAGGCCAAAAACATCATGATCTCAGCGGCCACTCTGGGGCCGATTAAAGCTGAGGTGACTCCCAAAGACGGTGCGCTGGAGCTCAAAGTGGTGGATGGGATCACCTTTCAGCCGACCACCGGCCAAATGCCCCGCCGCGAGCTGGTGCCGTTTCTGTTTAGCGTGAAAGACTTGGTCGCCACTGCCCAGGGCTCGGCCATTGACCCTTCGACCGATTTTGAAGGGGAGTTCTTGGTGCCCGGCTATCACAGCAGCACCTTCCTCGACCCGCGCGGGCGGGGATCCAACACCGGCTACGACACTGCGGTAGGTCTACAGGCTGCCAAAGATGATTTTGCCACCAACCGCAAGGTGGACGAGGTTTCCCAGGGGAAAATGTCGCTGCGGATCGCTCGCGTGGATCCCAGCACTGGCGAAATGGCGGGATCCTTTGTTAGCATTCAGCCTTCCAGCACCGAGCAAGGGGCGATGGAACCCCACACTGTTCGCGTTCAAGGCTTGTTTTACGCTCGCCTGGCGCAGGAGTCTTGAAGAGGCTTGAGGAAAGCCGAGAAGAGATCCAATTTCGGGCTTGAGATGGGCAGAGATCCCGGCGATCCCTGCCTATTTCTGTTGATACTATGTCTGTCTGGGTTTGCCCGTTGGGGAAGTGTGCAGCGATAAAGTCTGGGCCAGATGCCGCCACAGGTTCATTTGCAGATGGCCGATGCCACTAACCTGCCTTTTATGTTGACCCTGGACCCAAGGGGACTCTCAATCTGGACTCAAGGAAGCCCTTTGTGAGTTCCGCTTCAGCCAGTACCGCCACCAGTGCGGATCCGAGTTCTGCTGCGCTTGCTACCCTGAACGGAGCCACTTTGCCGCAAGATGAGGTTCAGGGCAAAGAGGGAAGTGATGGCCAACTACGACTGGATTCTGATCGGCGGTGGGATTACCGGGGCAGCCCTAAGCTATGAACTGGCCCGCCAGGGGGGATCCGTTCTGCTGATGGAGAAAGATGGAGTGCTGAACGGAGCAACCCGCTACAGCTACGGGGGCTTGGCCCATTGGGCGGGCAAAACGCCGATGCTCAAAGCTTTGGGGGAAGAAGGGATCCAACGCTACCGCACCCTGTCAGAGGAGTTGGAGGCAGACATTCAATTTCGTGAGCTGGACCTGCTCATGCCCATTGCCCCCGGCTGTGATGTGGAGGCTGTCGAGGCGGATCTGGCCGACTGTCGCATCCCACCCCGGCGGATTTCGGTGGCGGCAGCCTGCGAGCTGGAGCCGCTGCTGGATCCGGCCGCTCTGGAAGTAGTCCTCTGGGCTCGGCATGGCCACATCAACCCCTTGTTGACGGCGCTGGCCTTTCAAAAAGCCTTGCAACGATTGGGGGGATCCCTCTTGATCACAACAGCAACGGCCCTGCGGCGGCAGGGAGCGCGCATCACGGGCGTAGAGTCCGGAGCCGACTGCTACGGAGCAGGCCAGGTGGTGGTGTGCGCCGGCGGCTGGACACGGGCTCTGTTGCGCCAAGCGGGAATCCGGGTGCCCATCTACTACACCCATGCCGAATCCCTGGAGCTGGAGCCCTCGGATTTGCAATTGAAAGCGTTGGTGATGAGCGTGCCCGTGCAACGCTTGGAACTGGAACGACAAGCCGCCCATCCCGATCGGGATCCCCTTTGGGACGAGCCAGGGCACGAGCTTTGCCCGCCGATTCTGGATGCCGGGATCCTGCAATTTGTAGATGGCAGCATTCGCATGGGCCAGATCAGCCGGGTATTGACGGATCCCCATGCCGAGGTGGATGCAGCCGCCAGCGAAGCCCAGATCCGGGCACAAGCCGGTCGCTACCTGCCCAAGTTGGCCCACCTGCCTGGACGGTGGTATCGCTGCTTGGT
This sequence comes from Synechococcus sp. R5-13, assembly GCF_047462015.1. Classification (NCBI taxonomy): domain Bacteria; kingdom Bacillati; phylum Cyanobacteriota; class Cyanophyceae; order Synechococcales; family Synechococcaceae; genus Synechococcus; species Synechococcus sp. R5-13. Next base: position 13,433 of record NZ_JANSIL010000056.1, read on the forward strand.
GGCCTTCAGCGCTGATCACCAGCCTCTGGTGGGATCCCTGCCCGGCTGGGAAGGCTTACAACTGTTTTCCGGCTTCAGCAATCCCCTGCCCATCCTGCCCGCTTTGGCCCGTCGCTTCGCCCAACAAGCCTATGGACAAGCGGATGAATGGATCCCTGCTCTGTCGCCGGCGCGGTTTGCCCAGGTTTTGAGTTGATGCCTTGCCTATTCTCGATGACCATCGCCAACAAGTCTGGAATACGGCTATCCCGTCTGCAGCATAATGAAAGCCGGAAGTTCTCTGCGTCGGATCTATGCCCAACAGCTTGCCCAGCTCCGTCGATCTCAGCCAGAAGCGCATTTTGCTCACAGGGGGCAGCGGCTTTTTGGGCAAACATGTGCTGCAACAGTTGCAGGTGCTGGGGGTAAAGCCGGAGCAGGTGCGCATCCCGCGCTCCCGCACCCAGGATCTGCGCCGTTGGGAAGTCTGCCAAGAGGTAGTGCAAGGGCAAGATATCGTCATCCATTTGGCCGCCCACGTGGGTGGCATCGGCCTCAACCAAGCCAAGCCGGCAGAACTCTTCTACGACAACCTCATCATGGGATCCCAGCTCATCCACGCCGCCTACCTGGCCGGGGTGGAGAAGTTTGTCTGCGTGGGCACCATCTGCGCCTACCCCAAGTTTACCCCCGTTCCCTTCAAGGAAGAGGATCTCTGGAACGGCTACCCAGAGGAGACCAACGCCCCCTACGGCATCGCCAAGAAAGCCCTGCTGGTGCAACTGCAAGCCTACCGACAGCAGTACGGCTTCAACGGCATCTACCTCCTGCCGGTGAACCTCTACGGCCCCATGGACAACTTCGACCCCGAAAGCTCCCACGTCATCCCAGCCTTGATCCGCAAAGTGCACGAAGCACAGCAACGGGGCCAAAACTATGTCGAAGTGTGGGGGGATGGCAGCCCCACCCGCGAGTTTTTCTATGCCGAAGATGCGGCCCGCGGCATTGTCATGGCCACCCAGCTTTACGACGGGGCGGATCCCTTGAACCTGGGCACCGGCGAAGAGATCTCCATCCGGGATCTGATTGCCCTCATCTGCGAGCTGATGGAGTTCCGGGGAGAGATCCGCTGGCAAACGGACAAGCCCAATGGCCAACCCCGCCGCTGTCTGGATGTCTCCAAGGCCCGAGAGAGGATGGGTTTTGTGGCCAAAGTCGGCTTGCGGGAAGGGCTGCAGCGCACCATCGACTGGTACCGCCGCCACGCCTGCTCTGGGCAAAGCTAGGCAACCCCTTGGCTCTCCAGCCGGCCATCCTCCATGTGCAGCACCCGATCTGCAATGTCCAGGATGCGGTTGTCGTGGGTCACCATGAGGATGGTGCAGCCCTGCTCCCGCGCCAGCTTCTCCATCAGGGTCACCACCTCGCGGCCCGACTTACTATCTAGGGCTGCCGTGGGCTCGTCCGCCAGCACCAGCTTGGGATGGCTAACCAAGGCGCGGGCAATGGCCACCCGCTGCTTTTGTCCGCCGGAAAGCTGTTCCGGGTAGTAGTGGACGCGATCCCCCAGGCCCACCGCCGCCAGCATTGCTTCCGCTCGCTGCTGGGCTTCCTGAGGAGAGAGGCCGTTGTGCAGCTCCAGGGCCATGCGCACGTTTTGGGCTGCCGTCAGGGATCGCAGCAGGTTATGGGCCTGGAAAATGTACCCGACCTGGCGGCGGATTCGAATGAGAGTACTGGGCTGAGCTCCCCGCAGCTCCTGTCCCAACACCCGCAAGCTGCCCTCCTGCACCGAGCGCAAGGCCCCCAGCAGCGTCAGCAGGGTGGTTTTGCCGGAGCCGGAAGGGCCAGTCAGCAGCACGATCTCCCCTGGCTGCAGGGCAAAGCTAATGTCGAAGAGAATCTGCTTGCGCAGGGATCCCTCGCCGAAATAGTGGTTTACACCTTCGGCTTTCACCACTGGCTCAACGGCATTCTGGGCAGAAGCAAGGGCAGCTTGATCGAGAAGAGGAGTCAGCATAGGAAACTCAAAATCTCAAAACTTTGCGTTGACAACTCATTGACCACTTAGGCCGTCATTTGGAGCGTTGAGATGAGACCATTTAGAAACCTTTGGCCGGAGAGCGTTGATGAGGATCCCAGCAGTTTTTAGACAGCCTAGCTCAAACCCTTCACCATCCATCCGATCCCCTTTGGCAGACTATTGACTTACCAACGCCCCGGCGCCCTGCCCACAGCCAAAACTCTAGAAAATGTCGGCAGGATCGGCTGCCCGCAGCCGTCGCACGGCAATCGCTCCTGAGATGAAACACATGCTCACCGCCAGCCCCAGCACCAGCACTGCCCGGTTGAAGGTCATGGCAATAGGCAGCAACGTGGCATTGGCCGTCAAATCGTAGAGCAAAACCGACAGGGCAAAGGCAGGAATGTACCCCAATCCGGCCAGCAGGATCGCCTCTTGAAATACCACTCCCAGCAGGTAGGTATCGGTATAGCCCATGGCTTTGAGAGTGGCATATTCCGCCAGGTGATCCGACACATCGGTGTAGAGAATTTGATAGACAATCACAATGCCGACAATAAAGCCCATGCCCACCCCCAGGCCGAAAATAAAGCCGATGGCTGTGCCCTCTTCCCAGTAGGTTTGCTCCATATCGATAAACTCCGCCCGTGAGAGCACCCGCACATCTTCCGGCAGCAAAGCCCGCATCTGCCGCACCAAGGGATCCGGATCCACACCCGGCTGGAGTTGCACCACGCCGATATCCACCAGGCCGCGCCCCCGCTGCGGAAAAATGCGCAGGAAATTGAGATCGCTGGTGAGAATGGTGCCGTCGGCTCCAAAGGTGGCCCCCATCTCAAACAGGCCCCCCACCTGGACGCGGCGGTTTCCCACCTCAGTAACCACCTCTCGCCCGGACTCAAACCACTCTGGGATGGGGCCAAACTCGCTGCGGGAGCGGCGGTCAAAAAGCACCACGTCCGCCTTTTTGATCTCTTCCAGCTTGTCCGGCGTCAGTTCCGGCAAGTCCAACAGATCAGCCGAGGGATCCACTCCCACCACGAAAATGCTGCGGGTACGGCGGGTCTCCGGGTTTTTCCAGAGGGCAAAGCCCACATAAACGGGTGAGATGGCCCGCACCCCCTCAAAGCCCAGAGCCTGATACAGCCGCCGCTGCGAGAAGGTGTTCATGGCAATCAGGGCGTTGGACTGAGGGCTGACCAGGAAGATCTCTCCCTTCAGGGCCACGTGGAAGCGGATGGCACTTTCCAGCAAGCTATCCTGGAAGCCCAACTGCATGAACATCAAGATGCAGGCAAAGGCGATGCCCGCCAGGGCCACCAGCAGGCGGATCTTCTCCCGCGTCAGTTGCAGCCAGGCCAACGGGATCCGATGGGCGATAAAAGCCACACTGAACAGGCTGTACATCCCCCCGCTTTACCCCTCGACATCAATGGCCACATTCACCTGCAGGTTGGTCAGGCCAGCCACGCGGGCGCTGCTCTCCGGATCCAGGCGGATATACACCTCTACCACGCGGGCATCCACATCGGCAGCAGGATCGGTGTTGAGCACATCTTTCTTGCCAATCTGCAGGCCCACCCGCTCCACTCGGCCCTGCAGGGTTTCTGGCAGAGCGCGGTTGCTAATGGTGGCCTGCTGGCCTGGCCGAACCCGCAAGATGTCTGTTTCGTAGACCTCGGCCACCACCATCATTTGGTCAGTGTTGCCCAGCTCGAGAATGCCCTCGCCGGCGGGGATGACCTCTCCAGGGCGGGTGTGGATCTTGAGCACCTGTCCAGCACGGGGAGCGCGGATGAGGGTGCGCTCTAGGCGAGCTTCTGCCAGTTCCAGATTGCGGGCCAGGGATCCCAGTTGGACTTGGGCTTGGGCCAGACTCAGTCCCGCCTCGGCAGCTTGGACTTGGGCTTGGGCATTGAGCAGATCCCGCTCACGGGCCAGGCGCAGTTGGCTCAGGGTGGCTTCGGCAGCCCGCAAGTCCTCCTGTCGTTGCCGCACCAGCAGCCGGCGTTGATCCAGCTCTTGTTGCGAGATTGCTCCTTCCTGCCAGAGCTCCTGAAAGCGGGCCAGATTGGCCTCGGCATCGGCCAGTTCTGCCCGGATACGTTCCACCACCGCTTCCTGGGAGCGGATTTGCATCTGTTGCGGCTCGTCCAGACGGCTGAGGCGGGTGCGTGCCTCTTGGATTTGGGCCTGACTGAAACGGGTCTCGGCCTGCAACCGGGCGCGGGCCTCTTGAAGTTGGGCGGCAGCGTACTCTCGCTCCGCCAACCGCTCGGCGTAGCTTTCCAAGCGGGCCAGCACTTGGCCTGCCACCACGCGATCCCCCTCGGCCACCAGCAGCTCTCCCAGCCGTTCTCCGGGGGAACCGGCAATGCGCAGCACTTCCCCCTCCGGCTCCAGGCGACCCAAAGCACCAACTTGCGGAGGCAGCCGCATTTCCACCGTTGCCTCTGCACTTCCCGATACCGACTGTGTGGCTCCCTGTTGGCTCAATCCCAGCCATGCCAGACCGGCACAACCAAGCAGCCCGACTCCTGCCAGCGACCAAAGCGCTCGTGGGTTCATGGCCTTTTACCCGCTGTAGCTTTGCAGACGACAAACGCCGCCTCTTTTTCTTAAATAAGTGTAAAGTTTTTGGGATGAAAATGTCCAGCTGTATTCTGTGTTGCTTGTGCTCACCGTATTTTCACCCCCTGTGGGTTCCCCAAGGTGCCGGCAGATCACGGCAACCGGTGGGGCGCAGCCTACCTAGCTCTGGGGATTCCTGATATGATGTGGCCTGTTCGAACCTGTTTGTAGTCAGCAGAACGCAGTCCTTTTTTTGGAGTGTGGCGGTTTTAGGAGTGGGGTGGAGTTGCGATGGTGGAAACAGTTGGAGGAGGGGATCCCATCCCGCCGTTGCCGGTTCGGTCTCAGCCTCCGCCCCTGCATTTGGATCCCCTAGATCCCTTGCTTTCCACCTATCACTTTGTGGGCATTGGTGGAGTGGGGATGTCGGCCCTGGCCTATATCCTGGCTAAACAAGGGTTTCGCGTTTCCGGATCCGACATTGTCGCCAATGGCCGTACCCGCCGCCTGGAAGCTTTGGGGGTGCGCTTCTTTCAGGGCCACAGCTTGGAGGGGTTGGTTGGGGATCCCCAGGTGGTCTATTCCAGCGCCATTCGCCCCACCAATCCAGAATTGGCTGCTGCCCTGGGCAAGGGATTGACGGTTTGGCACCGGGCAGACTTGTTGGCGGCTCTGTTTAACCGTCGCTCTGGCATTGGGGTGGCCGGCACTCACGGCAAAACCACCACCAGCAGCATGATCGGCTATGTGTTGCTCTCGGCGGGCTGGGATCCCACCTTGATCATCGGCGGGGAAGTGGATGCCTGGGATGGCAATGCCCGTCTGGGCCAGGGGGAGTATTGGGTGGCGGAGGTGGATGAGTCGGATGGATCCCTGGTGCGGCTCTATCCCAAGATTGGGGTGATCACCAACATTGAGCTGGATCACCCCGATCACTACGCCGATTTGGGGCAGGTGATCCGGGCTTTTCAACAGTATGGGCAGCAAAGCCAAACCCTGGTGGCCTGTCTGGACTGTCCCAACGTGGCGGCTCACCTGAGGGTGGATGTGGGCTACAGCCTGACCGGTCATCCCCAAGCCCAGTACCAAGCCCGTCAGATCCTCTACACTGCCAATTCCACCTGCGCTGAGATCTGGGAAAAGGGATCCCTCCTCGGACAGCTTCGCCTACAGGTGTTGGGATCCCACAACCTCAGCAATGCCCTGGCGGCGGTTGCCGTGGGGCGACAGTTGGGCTTGGAGTTTGCGGTGATTGCCTCAGCTTTGGCGCAATTTCGGGGGGCGCATCGCCGCTTTGAGCACAAGGGGGAAGTGGGTGGAGTCACCTTTATCGACGACTATGCCCATCATCCCAGCGAGATTCGAGCCACCCTGCAGGCAGCACGGCTACAGCAGCGGCGGGTGGTGGCCGTGTTTCAGCCTCATCGCCACAGCCGTTTGGCTGCCTTGTTCCAGGATTTTGCCCGCTGCTTTGGGGAGGCGGACGTGGTGGTGATCGTGCCTACGTATGGGGCAGGAGAGCCGGCGCCTGAGGGTTCCGACAGCTTGCGCTTGGCCGTGGCGGTGGCGGAGCACCATCCCCATGTGCGCTATGTGTCGTCTTTGCCGCGATTGCCGGAGGTGTTGCCGTCCGTCCTGCAGCCTGGAGATCTCGCCGTTTTTTTGGGCGCAGGGGACCTAAATCAGCAGATAATCGCTACGATGCGGGCATATGCGGCTCAGGTGAGGGAACAGCCTGGGCAAGCCAAAAATCCAAACTTCAGCTGAAAAGGAAAGCCAAAAATCCAAACTTCAGCTGAAAAGATAGCTGCTTCTGAGGTATTGAATCATGACGACGGCTCCGGTGGTGCCTCAGCGGGACGGTTCCTGTGAGTCTGAGGCGGCAAGTCTTACCGCTGAAGACAGGCTTCTCCCCCGCGGGCCGGCGGCTCTGCTATCTGGACGAATTCAATCGGGGATCCCGTTGGCTCCTCTGACCACCTTTCGCGTGGGCGGCAAAGCGGAGTGGTATTGTGAGCCCCGTAGCCATCTGGAGCTGCAGCAGTGTTTGGCTTGGGCGCGAGCAGAAGGGATCCCCACGACGCTGTTAGGGGCAGGCAGCAATCTGCTCATCAGCGATGCGGGGTTGAAGGGGCTGGTGATCGGTACCCGCCGTCTGCGCGGGATGCAACTGTTGGCGGGGGGGAGAATGTGGGCCGCTGCCGGAGAGCCTTTGGTCAATCTGGCGCGGGCCGCCGCCAGGCAAGGCTGGAGTGGTTTGGAGTGGGCCATCGGGATCCCGGGCACGCTAGGGGGAGCCGTGGTGATGAATGCGGGTGCCCACGCTTGGGCCATGGCAGATGTGCTGGTGGAAGTGCAGATTTTGGACGAGGAACAAGAGCCCTGCCGCCTAGAACCTGCCGATCTGCAATTTGGCTATCGCCGCTCTCGCCTGCAAGACTCACCCTGGACGGTGACAGGGGCCACGTTGCAGTTGATCCCAGACAGGGATCCGGCCCAAGTGCAATGGGAGACCCAGCGCTACCTCAACCAACGCCTAAGCTCTCAGCCCTATCATTTGCCCAGTTGTGGCAGCGTCTTTCGCAACCCAGAGTCTCACCCTGCCGGCTGGCTAATCGAGCAGGTCGGCTTGAAGGGGTACCGCATCGGTGGGGCCCAAATTTCAGAGCGCCATGCCAACTTCATCCTCAATTGCCATCAGGCGAGTGCTAAGGACATTTACCGCTTGATTCGCTTGGCCCAGGAAAAGGTCTATCAACAATGGTCGGTGCTTTTGGAGCCAGAAGTGCGCATTCTGGGATCCTTTGAGGATTAGAGGAGCATTGGGCAGACAATTTAGACTGTTTTCTTTTGGTGATTTTGATGATTCTGCTCTTAAACTGTTCTTACCGCCTTTTGTAGATGTTCGCCTATCGGCTTATGAGTCAAGATGTAGCCACCTTACGTCGTTTAATTCAACGGCTCAATCAGTCCCACACCACTGCGGAAGAACGCCGCTATTTGGTGGAGATCGGCAGCCTGGCTGCTTTGCTCACCCCGGAAGAGGCTGCCGCTTTGGCCCAAGATCCCAAGCAACTCACCGCCGAGCAGCACTATCGCATTTGGGACTGGGTGCATCGCTGGGAACGGGAGCACCGCCACGAAGATCTGGACTGGGATCCCTCTCTAGACCGACACAACGACTAGAACTCGAAAGAATCCCGTCCCGCTATCACGAACAAATCCCGGCCAGAGTCTAAGACAAAAGCCATCTCCAAGTCTCATTTTTGAACAGGATCCACACCCCCAAACCCATGAGAATCCAGGGCACCCAGCGCTCTCCCCGCTCGGCCAAAACCTTGGCTACTTCAGGTTGCATTGTCAGTTTTTGAGCCACTGCAAACCACAATCCCTTCATCAGAAAAAAGATCGTGGAAAAAAGGGCCAACTGAGGAGGGGTGCTGCCGGCAAACAGAGGAACGTACAGGCTGACATTATCTCCACCATTGGCAAAGGTGAGGAGCATGGACATCAGGGCTGGTGGGGGCAAAAAAACTGACCAAGCCTTTTAGGTTGGGCGCTCTTGCAGTTCTTCCAGCTCTTCTTCCAGGGCTTCTTCCAGCTCAGGTTGCCACAATTTCCAACCGCCTACCGCAATCGGGATCACCCCCAGCAGCCCAATCGCAGGTGGCGGCAACAGCAGGCCCCCCAGGTATCCCAGAGAGCTGAGCAGGATCAACCCTGCCAAGCCCAAGTAGCCCCCCAGCCAAATGTGCCAGCCCTTCCACAGGGGTTGCAGCTGCGCCTGGGCAAACAACAGAACCAGCAAGAAAAAGTCGTCGATATGGGTGGCAACAAAAGCGAGGATCCCTTCGACTAAAGTTGCCCAGAAAATTGCCAGCGGCATAGGGTTAAGAAATGGGGAAGATGGCGCTGATATCGACGAGGTGAAACTGAAGCAGCCCAACAATTGCCGAAGTATAGGCGGTAGAAGAAGCCAGCCCAATCAAGAGATCGCGTTTCATATTGCGGGGTTTCTCGCCTTTCTCGACGACATCCGTAGCGCCAAACTGCATCATGAGAATGCCCATCAAGTTGGAGAGCCAGTACCCCACGAGGGTTCCGCCCAAAAACCACTGTGGCTGCCACAAGCTACAAAGGTAGCCGAACCCATAGGCAATCGGCAGATTGAAAAACAAGTCATTCCACCAGGAAAGGGGAGACAGCATAAACCCCAAAATCAGCTTACTAGCGCAGGAGCCCCGCACTGTACCCGTAGGGTCAGTGTCGGGAGGAATGCGCTTTGATGA
>NZ_JANSIL010000057.1:0-12406 GCF_047462015.1 Synechococcus sp. R5-13
GATGAGGGTATAAAATCCTGCTACGCCGGTCATAGCACCAGTAAGGACGAAGCATCGTGTCCTCGCCTTTTATCCCGACCCTTACCCTGGATAGTGGTGAGTGGATAGTGACCAGCCACTAGTCACTAACAGAAGGCGGGGCTTCCCGCCGGTCTAGCTAACAAAGCCAATCCCCAAAGATCGAAAATGGCCCCCTGGCTGCGCCTCAGCCCCTCCATCTCTCCTGCAGCTTGAGCTCCATCTGCAGATCCCGCGCCGGGACAGGGTCAGCTTCCAGTCTTGCTGCCCATCTCGGCAGCTTGGATCAAGGCCCTGGCTCGCTGTTGATCCAACTTGGCTTGCAAGCGCTCTTGCTTGTCGCTGCTGGTATTCAAAACTTTGCTTGCTTCGTCCAAGAGGGCCTGAGCCGCTGCCTTATCCACTTTTTCACCCCGCTCTGCTCGGTTGACCAGGACGGTTACCTCGTTATTTTCGACTTCTGCAAATCCGCCCATGACCGCAATGGCCAACCACTTTCCATCGGCTTTGACCCGCATAACGCCATTGCCGATGGCGGTCAAGAGGGGGGCGTGCCCAGTGAGAATGCCCAATTGGCCCGAAGTGGCAGGGAGGATCACTTCCTCGCTGGGGGCATCCCAAACCGTGCGGTCGGGGGTAATCACACGAACCATCAGCGTCACGACAGATCTCCTGAGGGCTTGAACACTTTCGCGTCGGCGGTGCGGAGCACCCTGGTTTCGATCCTAGCGGATTAGGATCCCTGCAGCTTTGCCGGGTTCTCCTTTTGTCTCTTCTCTCGAGGCAGCCACACTTAACCTGTGCATAACTTTGCCTTTACCTCAGGCTGGAAGGCAAGCGCTAAGGTGTTGTCGGGAACACTTATCTCATGCCCCAACCTCAGCATTGACGGCCAGCCCATTGCTGTTGGTTTGCAAGGGGGAGCCCAACGACTGGTGCGCCCAGTTTTCCTAGCGGAGCCAGCCTATGCCTGAAGCGATGCCTAGCCATTTTGCTGCCGGCCTGTCCACACGGGAGCGCCAACTGCTAGAAGACCTCTACCGCAGCCGCAGTTTATCCCCCTACACTCCTGGCCAGGTTATCCCTTTGTTTCCTGATGAATGGGTGATCGTCTGTCGGGGGGTGGTGCAGTTGACCACCCTCTATCCCAATGGCGGTGAGGCGTTGTTGGGGTTTGCCGGCCCCTCCATGCCCCTGGGATCCCCTCTGACGATGCTGGATCCCTACCAAGCTAAGGCTTTGACGGCAGTTGATGTGCTGCGGCTGCCGGCAGCAGAGGTGGAAGCCTCAGAGATCCTGAGTCAAGGGCTGCTCAAGCAGGTGGTGCGTCGGCTGCGCCAAACCGAAGCATTGCTCGCCTTGGCCGGACGGCGGCGGGTAGAGGATCGGCTGCGCCAGTTGCTCTCCCTTTTGGCTGTGGAGCTGGGATCCCCGGTTGCAACAGGGGTGCGCCTGCAAGTGCGCCTTACCCACCAGGACTTGGCCAATGCCATCGGCACTACCCGGGTCACCATTACCCGTCTCCTAAACCGCTTTCGCCAGCAGGGCTGGGTTGCGGTGGACAAAAACCGGCACCTTGTCATCAAACTCGCCCACGCTCCGTAAAACCTTTAGAAACTGAGCAGGATCTGCCCCTAGGGCATGGCTGAAAGCTGGCAGTTTTTGGCTCGTAGTTAACTGCTGGGAGATGGAGCTGACGGGAGTCGAACCCGTGTCCGAGGTGGGTACTGAGGGATCACTCATTCACAGGTTTAGCCTCTTTGACCCTCGAGGCGGGGATCGCCGTTTGGATCCCAGCGATGGGAGTTCTCCGCCTAATCTTAGTCTCTCCCTCGACGGAGCCGGAGTAGAGAGCTGCACCCGTTGGGGTTGTGATCCGCCCACTTAACGGGGTCGTGAGCAGATCCTCGAGCTCAGAGTAAGTTTTCGGTTACTGAGCCTTAGGCAGCCAAAGCAGCTGCTTTACGAGCAAAGGGTACGACGTTGTTCGCACGTACTGTTTTGAGCCTGGTGGTAACGGGAGAAGCTCAATCCCGACCTGCATCATGAACCCATGTTCGCCACCCCGTCGAAACCGTTACAGCCCCAGGGTTGACTTGAGACCAGCATAGCAAAATTTCTTGGGATTTCGCCAGAGAGCTTTGCTACCATGATAAGGCTGCAAACTTGGGTCGGTAGCTCAGCGGTAGAGCACTCGGCTTTTAACCGATTGGCCCAGGGTTCGAATCCCTGCCGACCCATGTCAGTCTTCTTCTTCCAAAATGCGAGGCACCTTGAAGAACATGTCAGCTCGATCAGGGGCGTTGGCCAGGATCCCTTCGATATCCGGGTAGGGCTCGACTTCATCGGGGCGGGTGGGCAGTTCCATGTCCAGGACGTGAAAGGTGGGCTCTACCCCCTCCGTGTCCAGCTCCTTCAGTTGCTCCACGTAGGCCAAGATGTCTGCTAGCTGCTCTGTGAACTGGATCTCTTCCTCCTCGGTCAGCTTCAGACGAGCCAAGTGAGCAACATGTTGGACTTCTTCCCGTTTCAGCATCCTCTCCTCCGGCTCCCAGATTATCGACTTGACTTAGCCCAGGGTAGCCGAGATCAACCGTTCGCGTTAACGGAACGGAGTCCTTCTGCAGGAAAGCTCAGTACACCTCCAGGTTGGCGCGCCCGGTGGTTTTCAGCCAGTTTTGGGCCTCGATGTAGTTGTTGGGGGCAATGCGAATGGCCCGAATCCAGTACTGGGCAGCCTCGTTGAACAGGGCCTCTGCTGTTTCCTCATCCCCGGCTTGCAGGCTCAGCTCGCCCTTGTGGTGCAGCAGCACGGCAATGTTGTTCAGAGCAGAGCAAAGTCTTGGGTTCAACTCCAGAGCTTGGTGATAGTACTCCAGAGCCTTGTCCAGTTCGCCGTTGCTCTGGTAGATCAGGCCCATGTTGTAGAGGATGTAGCTGCGGTCTTCTTCCCCTTGCTCCAGGGCAAGGGCTTCTCTGTAGTTTTCTAGGGCCTCGGCATATTCTCCTTCGCTCTGAGCGGCCATGCCATCCCGGTAGTAGGCAAAGGCTTTCTTTTCCTCGGAACTCACCCCTGGCAGCAGCTTCAGGATCAGATCGGCCATGACGGTAAAGGTTTTGTCGATGAAGTTGTCGTTCTTCATGCTGCGCGGCATGGCTGACCTCTTTTAGAACTTAGAACTCAGGATTTCTTTCTTGCGTTGTATCATGCCCAAGGCGGGATCCGAAACACAACTCCATGAGGGCTCTGTCTCAGGCTACGGCAGGGGAACTGCAACGCTGCTGCAACGAGGCTGCGAACGGCTTGGCCAAGGAACTTCCGAGCCTGTTAAGACCGTGTCGAGGAGCGCTTGCTCAGGCGCACAGGATGCCACTGCACAGTTTCGCCGGGGCAAACCTCGAGCTCACAGGCGGTGTCGATCAGCCGCTGTGCCTGCGCTTGAGGGGTGGGATAGCGGGCCAGATCTGCATCCACCAAGTGGGGATGTTCCTGCAACAGCCGCATGAGAAACTCCTGCAATTCCTCGGGGCTGAGAAATTGCTCCGGCAAGCCCGGTATCAGCAGCACATAGTGGTTGGCAGCACGTAACAGTTCGGGTTCAGAGTCTGACATGGTGTGCGGTTGGGCATCTTCCTTCCATCATGAACCAACGGGTTGCGCCTCTCTTGATATCCTGAAAAAGACTTTCCTTGCTCTTGTCCTCCGTCTTGTTGGCGTTTGAGATCTGCTTTCCCTATGGCCAAGCCGCGCACCCTTTCTGGCATTCAGCCCTCTGGCGAACTGCATTTGGGCAATTACTTGGGGGCGATTAAGAATTGGGTGGCCGAGCAGGAGCACTACGAGAACTTTTTTTGCATCGTCGATCAACACGCCATCACCGTCCCTCAGGATCCCAAGCTGCTGAGGGAGCGAACCCGTTCGCTGTTTGCCCTTTATTTGGCCTGCGGTCTCAGCCTGGAGCATTGTGTGCTGTTCGTGCAGTCCCATGTGCCTGCCCATACGGAGCTGGCCTGGCTGTTCAACACCATCACCCCCATGAACTGGGCGGAGCGCATGATCCAATACAAGGAGAAGAAGGAAAAACAGGGGGAGGAGACCAGCGTTGGCTTGTTCAGCTACCCGATTTTGCAGGCGGCAGATATTTTGCTCTACCAGCCCAAGTATGTGCCGGTGGGGGAGGATCAGCGGCAGCATATTGAGCTGTGTCGGGATATTGCCCGCCGCTTCAATGACCGTTTTGGAGAGGTGTTTCTGATCCCGGAGGCCCTGATTCGTCCGGAGGGGGCGCGGGTAATGAGCTTAACCGACGGTACGCGGAAGATGTCCAAGTCGGATCCCTCGGATTTCAGCCGTATTCATCTGCTGGATGACCCGGATACCATCCGCAAGAAGATCCAAAAATGCAAGACCGACCCCATTCGGGGCATTACTTTTGACGATCCGGCTCGTCCCGAAGCCCACAATTTGTTGACGATTTACATGCTCACCTCCGGCAAAAGCAAGGAGGTGGTGGCGGCTGAGTGTGCCGAGATGGGGTGGGGGCAGTTCAAGCCCCTCCTTGCCGACAGCATCATCGCTGCCCTGGAGCCCATTCAGCAGCGCTACCGGGAACTGTGGAGCAACCCCGACCACCTGCTCGTTCTGATTCGGGAGAATGCCGCTAAGGCCCGGGCCATCGCCGAGCAAACGCTACAAAGGGTGAGAGAGGCCATGGGGTTCTTGCCCCCCTAAGGGATCCCTGCCCAAGCTTTGATCAGTCGGGGTTGCCATCGCGGATCTCGACGGTGCTGAAGGCGCTCACCAGCCAATCCAAACCCAGCTCCGAGAGGATCCCTTTCCAGCCCAGGCGCAGGCGCTCCTGCCATTCTTGCCGGTGGTTAATCAAATACACGCAGACCAGAGTGATGCCCACTCCCAGCCATTGCAGCCGCGTCAGCGATTCCCCCAGAAAGGTGCTGCCAAACAGCAGGGCAAAGATGGGGGTGAGGAAGGTCAGGGAGCTGAACTCGGTGAGGTTTTCCTGAGAGGCGAAATAGAAGAAGAGGGCATAGGCCAAGGCGCTCCCCATCACCGAAGCGTAGAGAAGGCCCAGCCAGTGGATCCCGCTCAGGTGTTGCCATTGCTGGGTTTCTGTTAGTGCTGACAGCAGGATCAAGGGCAGGCTGCCCAACACCATGTGCCAGCCCGTCGCCAGCACCGGATCCGCCACCTCCGCCACCTTGGGCATCATCACGGTGCCGATGGCCATCGACAGGGAGGCCATCAACATCCAAACGACGCCGGCCCCCAACTGCAGGGATCCCTCGCCGGATAGGCCGATGAGGCCAATGCCGAAAACCCCCAGCCCCAGGCTCAGCCAGCCCAGGGATCCCATCCGCTCTCGATAAAAACAGGTGGCCATCAGAGCCACCGCCAGCGGCTGCGAGTCAATGAGCACGGATCCCAGGCCTGCCCCTGTCTCTTTCAGCCCTTGGGCCAAAAATCCCTGAAAACAAGTGCCGTCCACTAGCGCAAACGCCAACACCCATAGCCAGCCGCGCAGCCCTCTGGGATGCCAGGCGTGAGAGGCCGCAGAGCCCCGCCCCTGCCAGAGCCGAAAGGCCAGAACCAGGATCCCTGCCGGCAACAACCGCAGAATGGCAATGAAGAGGGGGGTGGTCTCGGAGAGGGCGTCTCGCATCACCACCATCGCCGAGCCCCACAGGAAAAAGGGGGCAATCATCAGGAGGCGTTGCCAGATAGGCTGAAAGAACAGGTCAGACTGAGCCATAGGTGCTTCAAACTTGGAGACGGAAGTTAACCCCATGTTAAGCGCTGGGGCAGCTCAGTTACAAATCTTAACTGTTGATGCATATTATGCCTGGCATGGGATCCCTGGAGGGCTTTCTCAACCTGGACAAGCCGGCGGGGCTCACCTCCCACGACTGTGTGGCAGTGGTGCGGCGGGTCTTGCGCACCCGCAAGGTGGGGCATGGGGGCACCTTGGATCCGGCGGCAACGGGGGTTTTGCCGATTGCGGTGGGACGGGCAACACGCTTTTTGTCGTTTTTGTCGGGGGATAAGGTGTATCAAGCAACCTTCCGATTGGGACAGCGCAGCGACACCGACGATGCCGAAGGGCAGATCCGGGTGGGATCCCCTTGTCCTGGGTTGAGTCGCGAGCAGGTAGAGCAGTGCTTGCGGGAGTTTACCGGCGAGATCTGGCAGGTGCCGCCCCTCTACAGCGCCCTTAAGCGCCAGGGGAAAAAGCTCTACCAGTTGGCCCGTGCCGGCGTGGAGGCTGCGGAACTCCAGTTGGAACCCCGACGGGTGGTCATTCGGCAACTGCGCATCCTGGGCTGGCGAGCCGGAGACTTTCCGGAAGTGGATCTGGAAGTTGCCTGTGGCCCCGGCACCTACATTCGTGCCCTTGCCCGCGATGTGGGGGAAAAATTGGGCTGTGGAGGGCTGATGAGCCGGCTGCGACGGCTGCAAAGTGGCCCCTTTCGCATCGCAGAAAGCCTGCCCCTGGAGAAATGGCAGGGATCCGCGGATCCCGCTGCCGCCCTGTTGCCCATTGAGTGGGGATTTGCCGATTGGGAGGCAGTAGAACTCTCTTCCGCCAAAGCGGAGCAGTGGCTGCAGGGTCAGGCCATTCCCCTCGACCGGCCCATTATCGGTGCCCCTACTTTGCGGGTGCTGGATGAGGAGGGCAAGTTTTTGGGCTTGGGGTACGGTCAGGCAGGTCAGCTCAAGCCGCTGCGGGTGTTGTCGCCGGATCCCTAGAGTGTTGCAGAAAAGTTACATTTTCGTAACAACATTGGCCATTGTCTCAGGGGGAAGCGGGAAAGAAACCCCTGCATGCTAAACTTCTGAGGGCGAAGGGGAGCCTGAAGCGTCGCCGTTGCCGGGCTCTGGCTCGATTTTCCAAGGTTGACCTTTGGATGTTGTCCGGCAAAATCTCTTCTCATTTTTTCATCTCAAGCTACTTTACAAAATAAAGTCACAAGAATGGAGCTGGGGATATGCGGGATGCCGTAACCACACTGATCAAAACCTACGACCTGACGGGCCGCTACTTGGATCGGGAGGCAATGGATGCGCTCAAGGCTTTTTATGACTCGGGGCTGCGGCGCATCAAGGCCGTGAACGTGATCAATCTCAACTCAGTGGATATCGTCAAAACGGCTGCTGCGGCCATGTTCGCCCAGGTGCCAGATCTCATTCGTCCGGGAGGCAACGCCTACACCACCCGCCGCTATGCCACCTGTTTGCGGGATATGGACTACTTCTTGCGCTACGCTTCCTACGCGCTGGTGGCTGCCGATAACAGCATTCTGGATGAGCGGGTGTTGGCGGGCTTGCGGGAGACCTACAACTCCCTCGGCGTGCCCATCGCCCCGACGGTGATTGGCATTCAAAACATGAAAACCCGCACTCTGGAGCTGCTTGGCTCCGGCGAAGACTATAGCTTTGTGGCCGAGCCCTTCGATTACCTGAGCGCCAAGCTGAGCGAAACCGATATCTGAGCGCCTACTCTCACTCGTCGGCGTAGGGATTGGCCGGCACCGGTATCGGCTCCACCTGCTCGGCAGCGATTACCAACTGAGATTGGCCATCCCGCTGCTCCACGGCCATGCGCCCCTCCAGACGCAGCCAACTGTCGGCAGTTAACTGCTCTGCCTCTGGCCAGCGCACCGGCAAGCCCACGGGGTAAGCATCGGCAGCACAGCAGCTAACCAAAAACCGGGCAATAACAAAGTGGTCGGGTCGCTCGTCAGGAATGACGAACCCCTGCACCCGCACCGGCTGGTCTTCATAGGTGTAGGGATCCGGGTAAACATCCAAGGTGCGCACCCAGTCCAGCAGAGTACGCTGACGGGGGTCGAGCTTGGGGCGAAAAGCCTGCGGCTGGCTACGAGATGCTCCCAGATAGGGAGATACCCCTCGGTTGAGGGCAGTTTGGCTGGAGAGCGGGCGTGGCTCGACCCAAAACCCCAGCAGGGCCGTCAGGATCAACAGTCCTGCGCCCAGCCGCGGCCCCAATAGTGAGGCATGGACTTCAGAAGAGGCAACTTTGGCTCCTCGCCAACGGCCAATCCCCAAGCCCAACAGACACAGCCCGGCCAACAGCGCCACATTCACGTAGCCGGGATTGATCAACATCAGCAGGGTGCCCCGCCAGCGATAGACGATCAGCAGGATCCCTAGCAACATCAACCCAACCGCCTCCCAGTAGGCTGTATTGCCCCACCGCAACGGTTTGGACTCCGTCCCGCTGACGCGACCGACAGGCCGAGACATACCCTTGGTTTTCGCGTGCGGTTCCTCTGGATTTTGTTTTTCTCGAAGACGACCAGAACTGCTTTTGGGCATGGGTTGCAGCTTTTTCACACCACTCCGAGCCTAAGTTTAGCAATCCTCGCGGAAGTGCCCACTGCCGGCGTTGGGGAATGCCTGTGCTGCCAATTTCCCAGTCACAGGTATCGGGTTGCCCGAATAAGGCAAGGACTCCGTCCCCCTAACGCGAACAGCAAAACATTTCGTTTGGCTCACGTTCTTTGATTGCCGTCTTTACAGCTTCAGGGATCCCATCATCAATTCAACAAATCCAGCCACAGATAACCTCACATTGATATCCCATTGATAACGGACTTTAGCGTGATGGACAGGGTTGTAGGCGGGTGTATAAAGCCTAGGGAGTTGCTGCAATTTTGGCGGTCTGCTCTACAGTGGGATAGAGACAACTGAGATACCACACACGAATGTTGGCCGAATGTTGGCAAGGATACCCACCTGGCTGCGGGGAGTCAGCTATGCCATCTATGGTTTTCTCTACCTGCCAATTCTGCTTATTGCGGTCTATTCCTTTAACCGCGCCCGCTTTGGGCTGGTATGGACGGGCTTTACCTTCGATTGGTACTTGGCTCTCTTTCGGAATGCCTCGATCTGGCAGGCGACGCAGAACACCCTCGTCTTGGCCGTGGTCAGCACCCTGGTCAGCACGCTGCTGGGATCCCTCTTGGGCTATGGTCTCTACCGCTACCACTTCCCCGGCAAAAAGGCGGTGCAGGGGCTGCTGCTCTTGCCGGTAGCCATTCCGGATATTGTGATGGCCATTGGGCTGCTGCTGTTTTACCAAGTGGTGCGCGCCTACACCGGCTGGTTTGAGCTGGGCCTGGGGACGATGATCTTGGCCCACATTACGTTTCAGATTGCTTTTGTGGCTATTGTGGTGCGCAGCCGTCTCCAACTTTTGGATCCCGCCCTGGAAGAAGCAGCCTATGACCTCTATGCAAACACCTGGCAAAAGCTACGCTATGTCACCTTGCCCTTGGCCATGCCAGGGATCCAAGCTGCCGCTTTGCTGGCTTTTACCCTTTCGATAGATGATTTTGTCATCTCCTTTTTTACCAGTGGGCCGGAGAGCCTGACCTTGCCAATTTTGATCTACAGCACGGCGCGACGAGGAGTTACCCCGGAAATCAATGCCCTCTCCACCTTGATCATTCTGGTTACCTTGATCTTGGTCGTGGGCTTCCCCCTGCGGAGTGCTCCGCACCGCTGACGCGAACAGCCGCTCCCGCCTGGGATCCCGCTAGCCGTTCTCGACAGTTCCCCCTCTCCCCCTGAGAGAGGTTGGAGATGAGGGCCTAAGCCTAAGTGTTGAAGTAGCGGGCTGCCGGATGGTAAGCAACGATGGCGGTGGTGGACTGTTCCGGATCCAATTGATCGCTTTCGTCCATGGTGAGGCCAATGCGCTCGGCCTGGAGCACCTGCAGCAGAACCCGTTGGTCGGCGATGTTGGGGCAGGCGGGATAGCCGAAGCTGTAGCGGGATCCCCGATAGCCCTGATGCAGGATCTTGCGGATGTCGGGGCTATCTTCGTGGCCAAACCCCAGCTCCCGCCGGATGCGGGCATGGCACCACTCGGCCAAGGCTTCTGCCAAGGTCACGGTCAGGCCGTGGAAATACAGGTAGTCGGTGTACTGGCCCTCGGCAAAGAGGCGCTGGGCATAGGCGGTGGCTTCTGCCCCTACCGTGACCGCCTGCATGGGGAAAACATCCACCAATCCTGTGGAGCGAGCGGCGAAGAAGTCGGCGATACAGTAGCGGTGGCCGCTCTTTTGGCGGGGGAAGGTGAAGCGGGCCAATTCCCGCACCCCTGGAGAGAGTTGCGGGCGCTCCACCGTGGGCAGTTGGAAATAGGTGGTGGAGCCTGGCTCCAGGGAAAACAGCTCGGGGAAGCTGGCCGGGTCGAACAGGATTAGAGTATTTCCTTCCGCCTGCGCCGGGAAATAGCCGTAGACCACTTGGGGGTGCAGCAGATCCTCAGCCAGGATTCGCTCCTTCCAGCGCTCGATCACCGGATCCACCTGGGTGGCGATAAACTCGGCAAACTCCTCTGCCGACTGGTCGCGGGGCTTGCGAATCTGCCACTGGCCGGCTACCAGGGCCTGCTTGTCGATGTAGAAGAAGACTTCCGGCCAAGGGATCTGATCTGAGGTGAGAACCTGGGATCCCCAGAAAGGCGGGATGGGTCGCTCGGTCTCCAGGGCAACGGCTTCAGAGCGGCGGGTGTCTGGGGGTGGGGTCTCCGTTCCGCCGTTGCCAGCCGAGATGGCAAGGGCAGGAGTAGCACCCACAGTCACCTCTGGAGCAGGCAGGGTGGGATCTGTCTCCTCTAGAAGAGTGGAAGCAGCTTCTTTTTGGCCGTTGGCAGAGGGGGATCCCAGCTCTAGGTCGTCCAGAAAACCCAGCCGGTCATCCCAGCGGCCAGCAGCCTTGGCCTGCATTAGCCGATCCATAAAGTTCAGATCAGTAAAGGCATCGCGGCCATAGATCACCTGGCCTTTGTAGGTCTGGCGGCAGTCTTCTTCCACAAAGCGGCGGGTGAGGGCCGCCCCTCCCAAAATGACGGGAACCGTGATGCCCCGCTCGTTAAACACCTCCAAATTCTCTTTCATAAAGGCCGTGGATTTCACCAACAGGCCGCTCATGGCAATGCAGTCGGCCTTGCTCTTTTCATAGGCTTCGATGATGTTCTCCACCGGCTGCTTGATGCCCAAGTTAATTACCCTGTAGCCGTTGTTGGTGAGGATGATGTCCACCAAGTTTTTGCCAATATCGTGGACATCCCCCTTGACGGTGGCAATCAAAAGAGTGCCTTTGCACACTTCCCCTCCCACCTTTTCCATGAAGGGCTCCAGGTATTTCACCGCCGCTTTCATGGTTTCTGCCGACTGCAGCACAAAGGGCAGTTGCATTTTGCCAGCGCCGAAGAGCTCCCCCACCTCCTTCATGCCGTCCAGCAAAAAGGTGTTGATGATCTCCAGGGGAGGATATTTCTGCAGTGCCTCCGCCAGGGTCTCCTCCAGGCCAATCCGCTCCCCGTCAATGATGTGCCGCCGCAGCCGCTCCTCCAGGGGTAAATCTGCAAAAGATCCGCCAGAGCGCAGTTCCTTCCCGGAAACGCCCGCAAACAGCTCCGTCAGCCGCGCCAGAGGATCGTAGGTGCAAATGCCCGAGGACTCCGTCCCGCTAACGCGAACGGCGTTAAACTGCCGCCGATCCCAGATCAGATCCCGACACACCTGCTGCTGCTCTGCGGGGATCTTGTTCAGGGGCAGGATCTTGGCGGCGCTGACGATGGCGGCATCCAGCCCGGCCTCACGGCACTCGTGCAAAAACACCGAGTTCAACACCACGCGGGCTGCCGGCGAGAGCCCAAAGGAGATGTTGGAAATGCCCAAGAGAATGTGGGTCTCCGGGAAAGCCTGGCGGATGCGGCGGATGGCCTCCAGGGTGGCTGCCCCGTTGGCCCGGTCTTCCTCGATGCCGGTGGAAATGGGCAAAGCCAGGGGGTCAAAGAAAATCTCGTAGGGCGGGATCCCGTACTCAACCGCCTGGCGATAGGCCCGCTCGGCAATCTGGAACTTCTTGTCGGCGGTGCGGGCCATGCCCTCTTCGTCGATGGTGCCGATGACCACCCCGGCGCCGTAGGTTTTGGCCAGCTCCAGCACCTTTAGGAAACGTTCTTCCCCATCCTCGTAGTTGGTGGAGTTGAGCAGGCACTTGCCCCCCGCCACCTTGAGGCCCGCTTCCATCTTTTGCCAATCGGTAGAATCCAGCATCAGGGGAATTGGGATTTGGGTAACCAGCCGCGAGACCAGCTCCCGCATATCCCGCACGCCATCCCGGCCCACGTAGTCCACATTCACGTCCAGGATGTGGGATCCCTCCCGCACCTGCTCCCGCGCTAGGGCCACCAGGCCGTCCCAGTCTTCGGCGTTGAGCAGCTCCCGCATCTTTTTGGAGCCGCTGGCGTTGAGGCGCTCGCCGATGATTAAAAACGAGTTGTCCTGCAGGTAGGGCTGGGGCGTGTAGATCGAGGCAGCAGCGGGAATG